>DUEQ01000540.1 GCA_011192085.1 Caldilineae bacterium | reverse complement strand
CATCCTGCATCCTGCGATCCCATCTCGAATAGGGTATAATCTTCAGACACGCAACCCAACCCCTTTTGGCGCTGAAGCTGAACAATCCATAACACGATGATCGAGGGACTCGTCGTTCTTGCCATTCTCATTATCGCGTTGGTGGCGTTTGCCACGGAGCGCGTGCGGGTGGATCTGGTGGCGCTGGGGATCATGGTCATGCTGATGGCGCTGGGCATCGTCTCCCCTGCGGAGGGGCTTTCAGGCTTCGCCAATCCCGCCACAATTACCATCGCTTCCATGTTCGTGCTCAGCGCGGGATTACAACGCACCAACCTGCCCGCATTGGCGGGAACCCGGATCATCCGCTTGGCCGACAAGAGTGAACTCCGGTTGATGTTGCTGCTGATGTTGACCACGGGCGTTCTCAGCGCCTTCATCCTCAACACAGCCGTGGTGGCGGTATTCATTCCCATCGCCCTGCGCATCGCCCGTGAGTTGAAGATCGCGCCTTCGCGGCTGCTCATGCCTATTTCCTTTGGCGCGATCCTGGGAGGCACCCTCACCCTCATCGGCACCTCGACCAACCTGCTGGTCAGCAGCATCGCCGCGCAATCAGGATTGACGCCTTTCAGCTTCTTCGAGTTCGCGCCCTTCGGCATCATCACTCTAGCTGCGGGGCTGCTCTACATAGCTACCTTCGGGCGCAAACTCCTGCCCGACCGCCCCGTCGAAGCGGACCTCCTGGAAAAGTATCACGTGCGCGAGTATCTCAGCCAGATCAAGGTGCGGTCCAATTCGCCTCTCATCGGCAAGAAGCTGGGCTCCCTGGACCTGGGCAAGCGGTTCGATATCACCATCCTGGACATCCTGCGGGATGGACACACCATTTTGCTGCCGGGGGCTTCGCGTCACATCCGCGCCCACGATATCATTCTCGTGCGAGCGCCCCTGGACAAGTTGCTGAAGCTTCAGAAGATAGAGGGGCTGGAGATCGTGCTACCCGAGGAGCTTCCCCGCCATCTTCTCGAGCACAGAAATGATCTGGGCATGGCAGAGGTCGTGGTCGCGCCTCAGGCCTCTATCATCGGGTTCACCATCAAGGAATTGAATTTTCGACAGATGTTCGGCGTGGTCGCCATCGGCATGTTGCGCCGGGGCATGTCGCTGACGGGGAAGTTCACCCACGAGCCCATCATGCCCGGCGACATGCTGCTCGTGGTGGGCGAGAAAAAGGATCTGATCAATCTGAGCAACAATCCTGATTTCCTGCTCCTGGTGGATGTGGACGCGGAGCCGCCCCTCCCTAGCGCACAAAACAACCGGGCCTTCTGGGCCCTGGCCATCATGACAGGCGTGGTCATCAGCGCTATTCTGGGCGCGCCCATCGTCGTTAGCGCGCTCGCGGGCGCTATGCTGATGGTATTAACTCGCGTGCTGACCCTGGATGAAGCCTATGCCTCCCTCGACAAACGCGTGCTGGTGTTGCTGGCGGGCATTCTCTCGCTGGAGGCGGCCATGGAGAATTCAGGTCTGGCCGAGTGGCTGAGCCGGGTCATGTTGCAACTGCTCGATCCCGCCTCACCATGGCTGATTGTCGGTGCGTTCTATCTGTTTTCCATGCTTCTTACCGAAACCATGTCCAATCAGGCCACCGCGGTCGTCCTGGCCCCGGTCGCCATCTCCACCGCGCACATGCTGGGCGTCGATCCCATCCCCCTGCTCATGGCCATCACCTTCGCGGCTTCCGCCAGCTTCATGACGCCGATAGGCTATCAGACCAATACCATGATCTACGGCACGGGCAATTATCGATTCCTGGATTTCACCCGGGTCGGCCTGCCCCTGAACATCCTCCTCCTCATCCTCGCGGCCATCTTCATCCCCCTCATCTGGCCCCTGTACTGACCTACTCCGCCAGGGCCTGGGCCACGCCGCCCCCCAGCATCCCCACGATGCC
This sequence comes from Caldilineae bacterium, assembly GCA_011192085.1. Lineage (GTDB taxonomy): Bacteria > Chloroflexota > Anaerolineae > J102 > J102 > M2005. The sequence goes on along the minus strand of DUEQ01000540.1, from coordinate 7,980 downwards.
GCCAAAGAGCCAGGCTCCTCCGCAGAACAGGGTGGCGAAGAAAATGCTTCCCCCCACCGTGTTCATCTGCGAAATGTCCACGCCCATGGAGAGGAAGAAGTCGATGATGGGTTGGGGCAGGAGAATCAGGCCCTCGATCTGCCCGTCCGCCAGCTTGAAGGCCAGGGGGGCCAGCGCGATGTTCGCCACGCCGTCCATCAGCCCGGCCATGACGCCTGCGACCATGCCCGCGGCCACCCCGCCAGTGCGGACGCCCGCACCAATGGCCAAACGCGCGGCCAGATAGCCGCCAAACGCCCAGGCTAGGATGCGCAGGGGAAAGGCGAAGAAACCGAAAATGGGAATGACGCCCAGGATGGAGAAAGCGACGGCCAGCAGGCCGCCAGCCAATCCCCCTCGAAGTATGCCGCGAGCCATGATCAGAACAGTTGGAAATTGAAGAAACCGAAGAATTGATCGAAACCGATAAAAGCCATCAGCGACGCCTGAGGACTGATGGCTTTCAGAATCAGCCAGATGGACTGCCCCACCCAACTGCCGAAGGGCGTGTAAACGAAGAGCAGGAAGAAGAAAAAGATGCCCATCCCGCCTAACATGTAGGCGTAGTGCAGAATGTGGGGCGGAAGCCAGGGCTCCAGGATGCCGAAGCCGTCGAGGCCGGGCCAGGGGATGAGGTTGAGCACGAACGCGAAGATCTGGAAGAAAGCCAGCAACGCCAGCGCCGCCCAGAACGGAGCGTGATTCCGCATGGTCATCTCATCCAGGCCCAGGACGAAGGGCAGGAGGAGCGCCAACCCGAACAGCAGGCTCATGATCGGGCCCGCGGCCGAGACCGCGCTCTGCATCCAAGGCTTGCGGATGGCCGCCCGATTGATGTAGACCGCGCCGCCGGGGAGGGGAATGCCGCCTAGAAGCAGGAAGATGATGGGGAAGACGATGCTCATCAGGGGATGGGTGTATTTCAGCGGGTCCAGCGTCAGATACCCTTGGTGGACGACGCTGCTGTCGCCGCCCCAATAGGCGACGATGGCGTGCCCGAACTCGTGTAGCGAAACCGACAGAATCCATCCCGCCAGCACGAAGATGAAGGTGAGCTTGTTGGGATCGCCAATCCCAGCGTAGAGCATGTAGCCCAGGCCGCCAAACACGGCCAAAAGCAACAGGAAGATGGGGCTGATGGGGGGCAGATTCAGCCTGGGCCAGGTTTGAGATCGTCGGGCCGGAGATCGCCGCGAGCGGGAGGGCGCTTTCAAGGGCCTGGACGCGGCCGCGGGCTGATGAAGCGCGGCCCGGGCCTTGAACGCGTCGGCGTCCAGACCGAACTGCCGCAAGATCTCGCCCCCCTCGGTGTCGAGCCGACGCAACATGCCCAGGAGCATCACCCGCGAGTCGATGAAATCCAGCCCCTCCGCCTCGGCCGCGGCCACCGCCTCCGACATGGCCCGCGCGCCATCCTCGCTGAGCGCAAAGCCGAAGAACTCGCCGCCATAAGGCTCCTTGTCCTGGCCTGCGTCCAGATGGATGTAGGCCCGCAGTCTGGATTTCAGCTGATCTTGTTTGATAGGGAATGCATCCAGGACGCGCGCGCCCAGGCTGCCCTGGGTCTCCAGAACGCCCAACAGGATGTGATTGGATGTGAGAAACTCGTGTCCATGAGCGGAGGCGATGGCCCGAGCCGTCACCAACACATGCAGTCCATCTTGGGAGAGGGTGAGAAGGGGATTCGTCGAAGATCGCGGGATGCTTGCACTCATACCGGGAACTATACCATACCCTCCGATGAAAAAATAAATCATGCCTCAACTTTGTCGGTCCAGGGAACCGTAGATTACAATACGGCGTCATCCCCATCCCGCCAACGCCTTCAGCCGCCCGCCTTCGATGTCCCGATCCCGTCTCATCTCCCTGGGCCAGGCCCTCATCATCTTGCTCATCCTCTTCTTCTGGGGCCAGGCCCTGACCACGAACTGGCAGACGTTCGTCACCTATCCCTGGCAGTTCAACTGGGCCTATCTGTTGGGGGCGTTGGGGTTGCTCATGCTGGAGATGGTGACGGCGGCCTCCATCTGGTGGCGCACGCTGACCTTCACCGGGACCGGCATTCCCTGGCTGCTGGGGATGCAGTTGTTCTTCCGGGCGCAGATCGCCCGCTATCTTCCCGGCGGGGTGTGGGACCTGGTGGGACGGTTCGCGCTGGGCAGTCAGGCGGGCGTGGGCAAGCGGTCTATGGCGGCCAGCATGGGCCTGGAGATGGGCGTCCAGGCGCTCAGCGGCGCGATCTTCCTGCTGGCCGCGCTGGCGCTGCGCGCCGATCTGGCGGCCAGCGCCTACCTGGGTTTGGGCCTGGCCGTGGCCCTTCTCTCCCTCCTCCTTCTGTCCCCGCCCATTTTCACCTCCTTCGTCAACGCTGGCCTCCATGCGTTGAAGAAACCGCGGCTCGACATGACGCTGACGTATGGCGGCCTCTTTCAGCTCTTTTTGCTACGCATCCTCGGCCATCTGTTCGTCGGACTGGGCTTTGCCTGTTTTGTGCGGGGGATTGCGCCCACGCCCGCCAGCCTCATCCCACAACTCGCGACTTCGTTCGTGGGCGCATGGCTCATCGGGTATCTGGCCTTCATCTTTCCCATGGGCGTGGGGGTGCGAGAAAGCGCGTTGGTGCTGCTGATCAGCGGGGCGTTGCCCTTCAGCGTGGCCGCCGTGGCCGGCGTGGGATATCGCGCGCTTATCGCCATCCGCGATCTCCTCACCGCGGGCGTGGGGATGGCGATTGAAAAAACGTCGGGATGATCCCTCCGCATACATCGCTCGCGTCGCCCGCTCCACCCGATCCCAGGAAAAATGGGTTTGGGCGAAGCGGTAGCCTCCATGCCCCAAACGCCGCGCCCAATCGGGATCGGTTAGCGCCCGACGGATGGCCGCGGCCAGGGCCTCTGGGTCCTTCTGCGGAACCAGCGTCCCCGATTCCCCATCCACCACGATATCGGGAATGCCGCCCACATCGCTGGCGATGACCGGCTTGCAATAGCGCATGGCCTCCAGACTCACCATCCCCAGCATCTCGGTGTCGCCCGACTCGTCCACGATGGCCGGGAGTGCGAAGACCTGACAGGACTGATAATAAGCCTCCAGCGCCTGATCCGACACGCGACCGGTCAGGGTCACCCGGTCGGTCAGGTCCAACCGCTGGATCTCCGCTTCCAGGGCCCCCCGCTCATGCCCCTCGCCCACGATGACCAGATGCGCGTCGGGCAGATCGCGCAGCAGCGCCATCGCCCGGATGAGATAAATGTGCCCCTTGCGGGCAATGAGCCTGCCTACGGTGAGTACGCGCCCGGGCGTGGCGGACCAATCCCGTTCGGGCGGGAGATGGATGCCATAAGGGATGATGCGGGGCTGGCGATCCGCGATGGCCGCGAGATCGCGGGCCGTGTAGGAGGAGATGGCCGCGAGATCATCGCACCGCCGCACAAACCAGCGCACGAAAGGCTTGAGCAAGGGGAAACGCCGCGCCATGACCAGGTCCGCGCCATAGAAAGTCGCCACGAGACGGGCGTCGCCTGTGCGGGCCAATGCGCCGAAAAGCCCCTGGGGCACGGGCCAATGCACATGGATGATGTCATAGCGTCCCCGACGCCCCAACCGCCACGCGGCCCACATGCCGGCCAGGATGTAAAAGGGTAGCAGGAGCAGGTAGAGAGGCTGCTTGCGGATCTTGTTGGGCGCGCCCTCCTCGTGAGTCAGCGTCTCCCAGCGGGCGGGCGCGTAGCGAAAGCGGTAGACCTTCGTTTCACCGATGACGTGAGTTCGCAGGCCCTTGAAGGAGGGAGCCAGCACATCGAAGGCATAGCCCTTTTCCCGTAAGCGCCCCATCAGCTCCAACAGCCAGGGCGAATGAGGATCGCCCTCCCAACGGGGATAATTCGTGGTGACGATGAGCGCCCGGATCATGCCTGCTCATCCCCGCGCGCCCCCTCCATGCCCTCCATCAGCGCCTCCATCTTGCGCTCCAGCTCGGTCAGACGGTCGCCCTGGGCCACGATGAGCTCGGCCAGGAAGCCCACCAGGAAGAAGAGCAACCCCGCCAGGGCCAGCCCCAGCGCCATCCAGAAAATGGGGCGCTTCTGCATGGCGTAGGCGAACCAGAGGAAAAAGAGGTAGGTGAAGATGACGCCCGAGATCAGCAGCGAGGCCAGGCCCAACCCGCCGAAGAAGCGCATGGGCGCCTGGCTGAAGGTGAGGAGGAAGCGGATGACCAGGACATCGAGGAAAGAGATGGGAATGCGAGCGAACCCATAATGGCTGCGTCCCGCCCTGCGCGGATACCAGGTCGTGGGGACTTCGCCCACGCGCCACCCCTGATCCGCGGCGATATGCAACAGAAAGCGATGCCAATCCGACCGCAGGGGCGGCAGATCCTCGATCACCTCTCGGCGGAACCCCTTGATCCAGTTGGCGTCGTGCACMCCCACATCGAACAGCCAGCGGCTGACCGCGTTGTAGATGGTCGACGCGAAGACCTTGCCATCGGCCCGGCCCTGCCGCCACCCCGARACCACATCATAGCCCTCCAGTAGCTTGTGATAGAGCTTGGGGATGTCCTCATCGGGGTGGGATTCCAGGTCCGCGGGCAGGAAGATGATGAACGCCCCCTGGGCGGCCTGAAAGCCATGCTGGAGGGCCACAGTCAGCCCCCGATTGCGGCGATGGCGGATGAGTCGCAGCCAGGGATAGGTCCTCTGCAACGATTCGACCCGCTCCCCCGTACCGTCCTCGCTGCCATCATCCACGAAAATCAGCTCGCCCTCCACGCCCAGGGCCTCAAATGCCCGGACCGTGCGCGCCACCAGCTCCTCCACGGTGTCGACTTCATTGTAAGCGGGGATCAGCACGGAGATGGTCGGAGTCATGACGCCTTCTCCCGCCCCGCGCCCGACAGCTTCAGCCAGTCGCGCAAGGCCATCAGCCCATACACTGCGCCCGTCATCACGCTGATGACGGCGGCCACGTCGGGATGGAAGATGGGCGCCATGCTCGCGCCAGCCACGGCCAGATAGTTCAAGAGGAAGATGGTGCGGGTGCGGATGCCCACTGCCGAGACCTTCGCGCCCTGACGGGCCATCCAACTGGCGGTGAAGAGGATGAGATACTCCATGAACCCCACCGCCAGCAACCACGAAGGCAGCTTGCCATAGTGGATGCCCACCACGGTGATGACCAGCGCGCCCAACGCCCGAAACTCCCGGGCGAGATGCCCGCCCCCCACCAGGGCGTCCCCCTCCCGAACGCGCTTCTCGGCCCAGGCATCCGCAAACAAAGCGGCCAACGTCAGCGCGGTCGCCAGCCAACCCAGTGCGCCCGCGGGCTGCGGAACCATGAGCAGCCCCGCCAGCAGGGCATATCCCAGACCCGCGGCCAGGGTCAACGCCACACCCCCATCAATGCGGTCGGCGAGGGCCTCCTCGTCCGGCAGGCGCATCAACGGGAGCGCCTGCTTGAAAATGCGCAGCTCGTAGAACAGCGCCAGCGCGGTGACCAGGAACCATCCCTTCAACTGATCCGATTCCCACTGACTTTGCAACGCCCAGAACATCGCGGCCATACTGGCGACGCCAGCCATCAGGAATGCGAACCAGGCTCGGTTCAAGCGCTTGCGCGCCTGCGCGCGTTGGGCTGCCAACGCGTCGGAATCAGGACGGGGCGCGGTATGCATGGGATCAAACATCTAGCTTGAAGGGGTTGAAATCGGTGTCCCGATCGAAGTTGTCTTCATTTTCCTTGCGCTTCAGCCAGTTCACGATGACGTAAGTGAGGGGGGTGAACAACGCTTCGATAGCGACTTTGAAAATGTAATTCGCCACCATGAGGCTAAGCGCGATGGCCCAGGGAAAAACGCCCAGCGCCGTGGCGATGAGCACGAAAAGCGTCGTATCCACGCCCTCGCCCACCAGGGTGGAGCCGATGGTGCGGGTCCACAGCCAGCGCCCCTGGGTCAGCACCTTCATCTTGGCCAGCACGTAGGAGTTGCTGAACTCGCCGGCCCAATAGGCAACGAGACTGGCGGCGATAATCGCGCCGGTGCTGACCCCGCCCAGAATGGCGTCATACGCGGCCTGGCCGAATGCGACCGAATCCCCGGGCTCGGGCATGCCCGGCGTGGCCGCGGCCATCTTTTCATAGACGAACGCGCCCCAGAGGGGATCGCCCGGCAAACGGGCCAGGCCCCAGAAGGTCATCGCCATCAGCGCGGCCGCGGCAAACCCGATCCAAATGACCTTGCGGCTGCGGCTATACCCATACACTTCGGTGAGGATGTCGCCGAAGATGTAGGCCAGGGGAAAGAGGAGCGTGCCGCCATCGAAGGCCAGGCGCAGGCCGAAGATGCTCACGCCCAGGTCGATGAGCTTGGCGGAACTGGCGATATTGCTGAGGAGGAGCACCGTCACGAACAAGGCCATGACGATGTCGAAATAGCGATAACCACGGCGAGAGGATGACATGGGGCGAATTATACCCATTTCGTCAGCTTTGCGATAAGTTCGCGCAGGCCCAAAATCATCTGCTGCCACAGCGTGGGCTCTGGACCAGGCCCCGGAGGGGGAGCCGGGCCCGGGGGATCGTTGGCCAGAAGCAAGCGCGCCGCGCGGATGCGTCCATCCTCGGCGATGTCGATGCGGGCGTAGGTGAGATGACGCCGGTGCATGTATTTCTCAGGATGCGCGATGAGGTCCCGCCACATGGCGTCGGACGCCTGGCTGAAGTCCATCTTCCAAATCCATGTGCCCGTGTTCAGATAGATGGCGCCATTGGGCAGCCGCTTCTGCACTCGCTCGTGGATGTGACCGAAGCACACCACCTTCGCCCCCGTCTTTTCCGCGCACTCCCCAGCGGCGTCCTCCAGCGCCTGCCAGTAATGCTCCGCGATCTCCCTGGCCTGCATCGCCAGCGTCTTGGCCTCGCCGGGCGCGGTCGCCAGCCCCAGCGCGGACGGGGCCGCCCCCTTCTCTGCCAGAGCTTGCCCCACCTCCTGAGCGAAGGTCGCGGCAAAGACGGCATCCTCGCCCAAACGCTGGGCCAGCGCCCGTTCATCCATCTCCGCCAACTGGGCCAGCACCTGTTGGGAGGCGCTCGCCTCCGCGCCCGTCGCCAAGATGTCGGTGAGCAGATCGGGCACGGAGATGAGCAGCGCCTTGACGAAGCGCACCGCGAAGAGGGGATCATAAGCCAAGGCGTAGAACACCAGGGAGCTCATGGGATGTACGCCATCGATCCAGGGGCGCTCCCACTCGATCTTATTGTAGAAATCGGTGACCACATAGGAGCCCGGAGGGCGCTCGATGCGGCCCTTCAGTTTGGGATCGAAGGGATGATCGGGATCGGTGAACTGGTTGACCGCCTCAGTAAATGCGTTCCCATGCTCCACCAGCACGCCATCCTCGAAATAGCGTCGCTCCCCCATGCGCACGAGCTCCCGTTTGCTCCCCTGGGCCTCCAGCAACGCCAGCAGGCGCTCCTGCACCCCGGGATACGCCAGCTCCGGATCGTGATTGCCGAAGAGAATGACCAGATCCCGGCGAGGCGGGCCGAGAGCGATGAAATCAGCCAGGGCCTGAAAGACCAAGGGATGCCCCGCGTGCACCACCTCCAGCCGCTGGATCGACGCCTTTTCGCTGATGTTGGTGTAGGCCTGGGTGGAATAGTGGCGGGTGGGTTTGAAATAAGTCGCCTCGGGCGTCTGCAAGAACTCAATCCAATCGCCGTTGATAATCAGCGTCATCTCCCGGTTCGATTGTTCCGACTCCTCAATCAACCCATGTATCCACTGGAAGAAAACCTCATCCGAGATGAAGTCCTCCAGCTTGTTCCCCATGTCTGCGCCGCCAGCGCCGATGTGGGTGTCACTGATAATGATTTTAACCTTTTCACTCATGGGAGGATCCAGTTTGAGTGTGGCATAATAGCGGAGGAGGAGTATGATTC
>DUEQ01000054.1 GCA_011192085.1 Caldilineae bacterium | reverse complement strand
CTCGGACTGAACACTGAATTACTGATCAACGCCCATGCGACTGTTCTCATCCCTGTTCAGCAAGAAATCAACCCCAGACGCCCAGCCCGTGGTCATTGTTTCCGGTTTGCCTCGTTCGGGCACATCGATGATGATGAAAATGCTAGAAGCCGGGGGCATGGACCTGGTCATCGATGGCATGCGAGTCGCGGACGAGGACAATCCCAAGGGTTATTATGAATTTGAGCGAGTCAAGCAGCTTGACAAGGGCGATGTCGCCTGGGTCGCCGACGCCCGGGGCAAGGCTGTCAAAGTCATCTCCGCCCTGCTGGAGCATCTTCCGCCGGAGTACGAATACAAAGTGCTGTTCATGAACCGCAAGATGCCCGAAGTGCTGGCTTCGCAGCGCAAGATGCTGGCGCGCCGCGGGGAGCGTTCGGACATCAGCGATGAGCGGTTGGCGGGGCTGTTGCGCAAGCATGTGAACCAGGTGAAGCTGTGGCTGGCCCAACAGCCCAATTTCGAGATGCTCGACCTGGACTATAACGCCATGCTGGCGGATCCCGAGCCCTGGGTCGAACGGATCAATGCGTTTCTGGGAGGAGAATTGAACGCGCGGGCGATGGCCGAGGTGGTGGACCCCGCGCTCTATCGCAATCGGGCGGAGGCGTAGCTGGTGGCGGATGCGAAACGGTCAGGCAGATGGTTGACGGTTTTGGCGGGCGTCTTCCTGCTGTTCGCTCTGCTCGCTCTAGGCCCGACTTTGCTTGCGCGCGCCCAGGTCAATCTCTTTAGCGTGGCGCTGGCGCGGCATTGGACGCCCGACGCCCTCGTCCCCACAGATAATGCCTGCCCGCGTTCCGCCGATGCTGAGATTTGGCTGAGCCTGGAGGCGCGGTTGGCGCGCGGGCGCGATCATGATCCCCATCGCGCCTTGCATGAAGGCCAGCTCGCCTGCCTGCAGGGCGACCGGGCGGAGGCCGAGCGGGCCTGGATATCGGGCTTGAAAGCTGATTATGTGTCCGATCCCCTACTGCTATTGAATGCGGCCATCCTTCAGTTCGCCCGCGGGGCGGTGTTGGATACAGCGGATGCGGAAGGGTTGGCTCACTATGCCTCCAAGCGGGGTGTCGCCAGCGTTCAGGCGGGCGACTTGCCGACCGCCCTTGCCTGGCGGGAGATGGCGTTTGCCTATGCTCCCACCCTGAAAAATGCGGAGCCGTTGGCGTCGCTCTATCGAAAGTATGGCTCCCCAGAGCGGGTTCAGCAGGTCTGGGATCGGCTGGAAAGGTTGTATTCAGAGGATGATGCGGTGTATTGGCTGGTCCGGGCCCGATCATTGGAACAGCAAAAGGATTGGTCGGGAGCGATGGCTGCGTACCTGAAGGCAGCCGGCCTGGCGCAGAAGCCTGGCGATTCGTATCGGTATGTTCTCCAAGCGGGACTCAATGCTCGCCGGGCTAAGTTGTGGGACGAAGCCGCGCAGGCCTATCGCCAGGCGATAACGCTCAATCCCGAGAAAATTAATGGCTATCTAGGCCTGGGTGAGACGTTTCGGGCGGCGAAAGCGTATGAAGAGGCGGCGCGGTGGTTTAAGCGCGCGCAGGAGCTGTTCCCCGAGGATTATCGTCCGCCCTACTACCTCGGTCTGACGGCGCGCGCCCAGAAGCGGTATGAGGAGGCGTTGGCCTATTTCGATCAATCTCTGGAATTGAAGCCGAACAATCCGGCCGCGCTTTATTACAAGGCCGTCACCCTGGATGCCATGGCGCGACGGGGAGAGGCAATGGAGGCGTTGAGCCAGGCCATTGAAAATCACGCCAATCCTCCCCAAAGTTGGCTGGATTTGCGGGCCACATGGCAGGAGGCGCAGCCATGATGGCGATGTCGCGTGTGGCTGTAGTCGGCTGCGGTTATTGGGGGAAGAACCTGGTGCGCAATTTTCATCTCTTGGGCGCACTGGCGATGGTTGTGGATTCTACTGAGGAGGGGCGGGCCAAGGCCCGAGAACTTGCGCCTGACGTTCCCATCGATGCTGATATCGAGGCGATTCTGGCTTCCGATGTTCAGGGCATCGTCATCGCCACGCCCGCGGAGACCCATTACGCTCTGGCGAAGCGGGCTCTGCTGGCCAATAAGGATGTCTTTGTTGAGAAACCCATGGCCCTGACCTACGAGCAAGGGCGGGAATTGGTGCTGCTGGCCCGGGCCAGACAACGCATCCTTATGGTCGGGCATGTGTTGGAGTATCATCCCGCCATCGCCACCTTGTTGGCGCTGATCTCCCGCGGCGATCTGGGCAAAGTGCGGTATATCTATTCCAATCGTCTCAGTCTGGGGCAGATCCGACGGGAGGAGAATATCCTGTGGAGCTTTGCGCCCCATGATATCGCTGTCATTCTGCGCCTGATGGGGGGCGCGCCCTTTCAGGTTTCGGCTACGGGCGGGGCCTATGTGCAGCCTAATATCGCGGATGTGACGGTGACAAATCTGCTGTTCGATAACGGCGTGCGCGCCCATATCTTCGTCTCCTGGCTGCATCCTTTCAAAGAGCAGCGCCTGGTGGTCATCGGTTCGAAGAAAATGGCCAGCTTTGATGATGTCTCCAAACGCCTGGTGTTGTATGATCAGCGGGTGGAGTGGCAGGCCGGGCAACCCGTGCCGATCAAGGGGGAGGGGGAGCTGGTGGCTTTTCCGCGCGATGAGCCCTTGCGTTTAGAATGTCAGGCGTTTTTGGACGCCATCCGCACGCGAACGCCGCCAGTCACTCGCGGCGAGAGCGGTTTGCGAGTGTTGCGGGTGCTGCAGGCTGCGCAACGGTCCTTGGTCACCCATGGCGAGCCGGTTCGTTTGCCCATGGAGGGTGTCGAGTTATGGTAGAGAAAGCCTATTTCGTGCATCCCACCGCGGTGGTGGATGAAGGCGCCCAGATCGGAGGGGGCACGCGCATCTGGCATTTCAGTCATATTATGCCCACAGCCCGCATTGGCGAGGGCTGCAATCTGGGCCAAAATGTCTTCGTGGACAATAACACAGTCATTGGCAACCGCGTGAAAATTCAGAATAACGTTTCGGTATACAATGGCGTT
>DUEQ01000539.1 GCA_011192085.1 Caldilineae bacterium | reverse complement strand
TTCAGCTCAGCACTGTGGAAGCACCCTGCCATCTACGAAGCCGCGGTCAAGGGGCTTCCGCAGAAGCGCATGGCCGAGCCCGAGGCGATCGCGGGCATCGCCCTGTATCTGGCCTCATCCGCCTCCGATTTCACCACGGGCGCCACGATCGTGGTGGATCGTCGGCGGCGCACTGGTCTCCTCCCCGCGCTTCTGCTATGGGTTTGGGTGTCGTAGCGCCAAACCCGCCGAACTGCTCACTGATTACTGAACTCCCCCATGTCCCCCATCTTCCTCATCGGTCTCCTGACCCTGCTCACCTTCATCGCCTTCGCCACCTATCGCACGAACCAGGCGCTGAAGGTATGGACGCCCGAGGAGAACATCCTCCTCTCCCCATCCGAGAACATCGCCCGCCTCATCCTCATCGCCCTGGCTGTGGGCCTGGGTTTCCTCAGCGGCGAGGATGTCCACACCCTGGGCTGGCAGCCCCTGCATCCCCTCGGGGACGTGCTCATCGGCATCCTGCTGGGGATTGCCATCCCCCTGTCGCTTTACTATCCCTCCCGCTGGGTGGAGACCCATCATCCCGAATGGCACTCTGACATCGTGGTCGAGAGCATCCGCCCCCGCTACCGCGGGCAGTGGCCCTGGGTAATCCTGGCCCTGCTGCCCGTGGCCCTCATGGAGGAGCTGCTATTTCGCTCCCTGCTGCTGGGCGCGTTCGCGCCCCATGTGAATATCGTGTACTTCGTCATCGGCGTGTCGGTGGTGTTCGGGCTTTTGCATTTGCCGCAGGGCGAGTGGGGCGTGGTCGGGGTCATCCTCGTGAGCCTGGTGTTGAGCGTGGTCTTTTTGTGGCGGGAAAGCCTGCTGGTCGTCGTCATCGCGCACTGGCTGATGAACGTGATCCAGCTCGTGCTGGATGCGATCACGCGGCGGCGGGAGGAGGAAGCGCCGTCGGATTAGATGCTTCGATGGGCTTAGGGAATGAGAAGCGCGCCCACCGCCAGCGGCTCCGCGATGCGCTCACCCGTGGCAGGGTCATAGAATCCCGCCAGCAACGTGTACTCGCCCGGCGCCAGGTCTGCGGGCAGCGTCAGATGAAACCGATCCGCGATGACATCGCCCGACCGCCACAGCGTCGAGGGCAGATAGACCCCGCCCGGGCGATGATCGTCGGCCTGGGTCACCTTCTCGCCCGACGCATCCACCACGTGCAGAAAGCTGTGCCAGATGATCTGCGGCTGCTGCACCGCCCGCCAGTAGATGGTCACATCCAGCGCGCCCTCGGCGACCGGCTCCCCCGCCCAGTCGACGCCCAACCAGCGTAGATCGGGCGTGTAGGGCGCTTCGTAGCTGTCGGGCGGCGCGGGCTGCGGTCCCAGCACCTGCATCACCCCGCCGCCAACCTCCGCCACCTCATACAACGCCTCGATGCCGGGCATGGGCTTGATCACGTAGGTGGGACGCCCGGTGGCCAACGCACTCTTCAGGGTCATGTTCAGATCGGCCCAGTCGGGCGTGGCCGCGAGCAGGGGGAACAGCCCCAGCATCCCCTGCGCCCGGCCCTCCACCTGCTGGATGTAGATGAGGGGAACCATCTCGTCCCGGTCGTTGGACGCCAGCAGCGCGTCATCGGGCAGGGATTGGGCGAGGATGGTCTCCCATTGCGTCCGCGCGGCCCGATCCTCACTACGGTTGAGTTGGGGTAGATACGTGCGAAACAGGAAAGCGGGCAAGAAGAGAATCAGCGCTGGCAGGATTAGCCATCCCCGTCGCCATTGGGGCGAAGTCATGCGCGTCAAGCCCTCTACAACATACGCCAACCCCATCCCCAACCATAGTGTGGCGATGAGATAGAGGGGCAGGTAGTAGGTGTAGATATCGCCGATGCCGTAGACCAGATTGAAGAGTTGCAACAGCAAGAAGCTGACCCCGGTCAGCAGAAGCAACGCCCAATCGCCCTCCAGCACCAGCGCCAGCAAGCCCAAGGCGATGAGGACCAGTCCCGCCCAGGTGAAATGGGTCAGATAGAGCCCGCTCGCGGTGGCGAGCTGCTGCGTCAAGGGCGCTGCGCCTAACTCCGAGGAGAAGCCGACGCCCAGGATGAAGCGCAGATTCCCGGCCAACGTATTCTCGAACAGCGCCAGCGTGCGTCCGGGCGTGAGTTGAGGGGTGAGCCAGGGGCTGGCCGGCGCTCGCAGGGGGAGGTAGAGGTAGAGCAGCAAGGGAGCCAGCAGCCAGGGCAGGGTTTTGAAGAGGGTTTTAAAGTGAAAGAGGTCGGGCCGCGTCAGCAGGAGAAACAAAAACACGCCCGGAATCAGGAAAATGGTTGTAAGGTGATGCGTCAGGCCTAGCCCCAGGAGCAGCGCCAGCGGCCACAAGGGCCAGGGGTCCCGACTGCGCCCGACCGCCAACGTAGCGCCCAGGATCGCGGCCACGAAGGCCGCGTGCAGCGTGTAGACCTCGGCCTGGGTGGCCTGCGCCCACAGCGTGGGATTCAAGGCGAAAACAGTGGTGGTCAGTCCGGCCAGCCAGCGCGCCCCCGACGACCACTTCAACCGGGCCAGCAGCCGTTCCAGGGCCTCGACGCTGAACAGATAGAACACGCCCACGGCCACGCCGCCCCAGAACGCGCTGAACAGATTGGCCCCCCACGCGGGATTGCTCCCGAAAAAGCGCTCCCAGCCCCAACCCAGGATATGGAACAGAGGATACCCGGTGGGATGGCCTATGCCCGCCAGGGGCAAGGTGAATTGAAACTCACCCGCGTCACCATAAAGGACATCGGGCGCAGCTGTAAGCGCGTAGGCAATGAACGCAACCAAACCCAGGAGGAAAGCAGGAACGACATGGCGGGAACGCATGGGAAAAGCGTGATGAAGGAAAGGGAAGCGTTATGGAAGACGACTCTTTATTGGATCTCCATCCAGTCGAAAGCCGCGGCCAGCGTGCGGAAATCGCCCGAGACTTCGAGATATGCGTCGCGGGCGTCGATCGTCTCCGCGGCCGAGCCCGGCCCCGCGCCTACGACGCCCACCAGCGCATGGGCCCGACCTGCCAGATCCGCGGGCGACCGCACCGCGGAGCCCAGCCGCCCCAGCGCGGTCGCCAACTCCGGGCTGACGAACTCGCCCGCTCCTTCGCGCGTCGCCAAAATAACGATGCGCCCCTCGGAGATCTGGTCGAGATACGCTGTCAGCCGTTCCACCTCGTATGCATTGGCCACGGTGTCGAAGCCCTGCTCATCCAGGATCTCGCCTGATTTCGGATCGAGCACGGTCACATTGTACCCGCGACGGCCAAAGGAGGCGTCAGTGGCCTCACCCGCGGCGCCGGTGAGGGTGATGAAGGCTTGATCGAACGCGTGCACCGCGATGTTCACCGGGCTTTGCACGCCCGTGCTGCCGATCATGGCCTGCTGCAACTTGTCGCGCGGGCGCTCCACGTGCATGAAACGAAACCACACATGGTTGATCCCCGGCCGCGGTGCGATCTCGAACTCGAAGGTCTGCCAGCCCGGAGCCACGGGCGTGGTGGCGACAGTCTGGTCATTGAGTTGGATGGTGAGGTATTGGTCGGGCGCGCCGGGCCAAGTGAAGGGCTGAATGGAAAAACGCAAAGTGCGGGGCGTTGCATCCTCACTGCGGAAGAGAAAATGCGCCCGTCGCGCGGTGGCCCACACGCCGTTCGCGCCCCCCACATCGGGCTCATCCAGGCCCCAGCCCTCGGCCCGCCACAGGTCGGTGTTCCGCGCGCCGAAATCCAGTGTCAGGGGCAGGGGAGCGCCCGGCTCCACCCCGTAGATCTGGATGTCGCCGTCATCGATGATGGGCGCGGCGCTGTGGGGAATGAGCTCCAGCGCGGTCTGCTGGCTGACCTGCCAGGTATCCGCATAGGGCAGACGACCGGGCACGGGCGGCATCAGCATGAGATAGCGCACGCCCCACAGGGTGATGACCTCGTCGGCCTGATCGCGAGCCGCGGCCAGGAGATCATCATCGGGTGGATGACCACTTTCAGCTTGAACAATGGCCGCGACCAGGGGCAGACGGGCGAAGTAGTCGAACTTGATGGCGGGATTGCGAGAGGTGTTGCCCGAAATGATGGGCTTGTGATGCGCGGTCATCCAGTATTGGGCCTGGGTGCGTTCCACCCCCAACACGCCGAAGCTATTGCGCCAGCCCATGGGGATCTGCCATACCGCGCCGTCGGGCAGGGAGGCGAGTTGCTGCACCGCATCGGGGATGCGGGCGTTGGTCGTGGGCAGAGGCATGGCCGCATGCTCGACCAGAATGCCCGCGGCCAATAGGCCCGTCACTCCCAGCGCCAACCACCCCCTCGCCCTTTCGTTCCCTCGCCCCTCCGCCCCTTCACCATTCATCTTCCCTAACAGCCACCACGCCCCCCACGCGGCCAGCACCGCCAGCGCCAACATGAGCACGATACTCCAACGGTTGGCCGTGCGATTGCCCTTGACAAAGGGAATGTAGTGGAGGAGGATAAAGGGTAGGGGGATGGAGGTCTCCAGACCGTCGAAGTCGTAGAGGATCCGGCCATAGATCTGCAGGAGCGGGCCCAGGGTGAAGATGGCCGCGAGAATGGTCGCGGCGATCCAGCCTCGACTTCGTTTCCACAGCGCCGCAGCTCCGATGAGAGCCAACGCCACAGTGACAAAGCCCAAAAAGACCGTGTTCACGTCATTGAAAGGCGCGGCGCCCTCCTGCACGGCCCGCAGCCGCGCAGGCCAGTCCGTCCCCCAGAGGGGATGGAGCGCGGTGGGCGTGAACCAGCCCGCCAGGTCCGCGGAGAGCTTGAGTGCGTCGCCCCAGCCCTTGATCAGAAACCTGGCATGGAGCATCGACTTCACCGTCTCCCAGAAGTAGGGCAGGGTGAGCAACATGGCCACGCCGCCGATGACAGCCAGCGCGGCCCAACGCCGCAAGACGCCCCAAGCATCTTTCCCCTCTCCATCCCTCACGTGTTCACGTCTTCGCCCGAATCCCCAAATTAGCTGCCGCATTGGCCGCGTCAGCAGCAGACACAACCCGAGAAAAGCCATAAACACGCCGTACTGCATATCCACCAGCAGATTCAACGCGCCGAACAGGCCGGCCATGGCCGCGTTGCGCCAGATAGGCTGTCGCATTGTACGCAGAAGATAGAGGACAAAGTAGGGTAGGAAGACCCAGGATTGGATATTGTAGTGGCCCAGGGCCAGGTAAATCATGCGATTGCTGGCGAATGCGTAGATAAGCCCGGCCAAGATCGCGGCGAAGCGGCGAACAGAAGCGTGTGAAACGAGATCGAGGCGGCCTTCATCGGTGGAGGTCATCGCCCCTAAATCATGGAGAGACCATAGCGCCAACAGATACGCGCCGAATCCCGAAAACACGATATTGAGGAGAATGAGCACGTTCGACGCCAAGGGCCAATTGATGGCCACGCCCAGAGGCAGGGCCAGAATCGCGGCCATCAGATTGTAGGAGTAGAGGATCAGCTCCATGCCCAGGGGATAGAAGATGTTTTGGCTGAAGAAGATGGAGCTGTGCAGGTCCAGCGCGCTGAATTTTAGCCACCACATGGACCAGATAAAGGTGTATTCGTCGTAGGCCCAGGTGTCAGAGCCGGGCACGCGGGACGCGAGATGCCGGGCCGTGGGCCAGCTGGCCACAATGGCGAGGAGGATGAGGAGGGCGAGGACCCGAAGGTTGGGGCGACGTAAGTGCATGGAAGGAAGCAGTGCTCAGTAATCAGTGGAAGCATCAAGGACAGTATTGGTCATTGGCCATTCCTCAAGATCGTACCACAGCGTAAGGATTTCCCCAACGTCTTATGTTATACTTTGCTTCATGCACATCCTCTACTCCGTCCAAAAGCGCACCCATCCCGGCAAGGTGCGGGCCAACAACCAGGACGCGCACGGCGTCATTTTGGAATGGCGCAAGATGCTGGGCCTGACCGACGCAGACCTGCAGGAACGCGGGCATCTGTTCGCGGTGGCCGACGGCATGGGCGGGCACGCCGCGGGCGAAGTCGCCAGCCAGTTGGCCATCGAGACTCTGTTTCGAGAGTACTACACCGCGGCCTGGCAAGGCCCGAAAGCCAATCTGGAAGCCGCCATCGCCACGGCCAACGACGTTATCCTGCGGGAGGCCGAGGCGCACCCCGAGATGGCGGGCATGGGCACGACCCTGGTGGCCGCGCTCTATCGGCCCGAGGAGGGTTGGCTCATCGCCAACGTGGGTGACAGTCGGGCATATGTGTTTCGGGCCGGGCGCATCGAACAGATCACCCAGGACCATTCATGGGTGGCGGAACAGGCCCGCAGCGGCATCCTCACCGAAGAACAAGCTGCACACCACCCGCTGAGCAACGTCATCACCCGATCTTTGGGCGGCGAAGAAAGCGTCACGCCCGATTTCTTCCGCCGCGACGCCAACCCTGGCGACATTGCGCTCCTGTGTTCGGACGGACTCAGCAACCTGGTCAGCGACCAAGAGATGGCCGAGCTCCTCAAGTCCTATCCTCTTGACGAGGTCGCGGAGAAATTATTGGAGCTGGCCCTGGAGCGAGGCGCTCCCGACAATGTCACCTTCATCCTTATCCAGTTGGTGGGAGGGAAACAACGCCGTTCCCGCTCCATCCTGCCCTGGCTGGCCCTGACCACGGCCATCATGATCCTGGGCGGCTTTCTGTTCTGGACCTACGCCCGTCCCCAGCCATCGAAGCCCCCGGACGCCCCCGTCGCCCTCTTGACCACCACGCCCATCCCCTCCCCAACCCCGGCCATACCCTCGCCCGCGCCAGCCAGGGCCACGGCAACGCCCCCCCAGGAAACCTTGGCCGCCGCGGCGATCCCCGCATCTTCCCCCCTCAGCACGCCTTCACCCATCGAATCGGCCGTCATCGCAGCCCCCGTGGTCGTGGCTGCGATCCCCTCTCTGGAAGGCTCGCTCGAGGGGTTCATTTTCGTGCAGGGCCCGGCGGCGATCGTGCGCGGGGAGGAGGACGAAGTTATCATCACCCATGTCGACCTGAAGGACAACACCCCGCGCGAGTATATCGCCACCCTGCCAGGGGACGCGCTCCCGCACGCATGGATTGGGGCGGAACAGGCGGCGCTGGGCCTGCCCGGAGTTGCGCGGGCAGACGGGCAACGATTGACCGGGGCCTGGTTCCTCGCACCATTCGGAGGCCGTCGAGCCATCTTCGATACGCTGTGGATCTCGCCCCAGGCCGAAAAGCTGATCGCTCAGGAGACGCCCATCCTCTTGTACACAGTGAATGGTCAGGGTGGAGGGGATAGTTTGAGCGTGGACACGCCTGCGGGCAAGGAAGGCGCGCCCATCGCGGTGTTGGGAACTTGGCGCAGGGTCTCGTGGAGTGATTTCCTGCAATTTAATGCGCGACAGGTCTTCGATTACGAGGAAGCCGATCAGAGCTACCATCCCCGACCATGAACATGAAGACTGCGCTCGCCTGGCCGCGTTGGGCGATCCTCATCCTCGTGCTGTGGGCCGCGTTCGGGCTGCGCCTCTACCGGCTGGATGTCCAGGACATCTGGTGGGATGAAGCCCGCAACATCGACGTGGCCACCCGTCCCCTGTCCCAAGTCGCCATCGCGCCCGAACTGGACATCCATCCCCCTCTATACTTTTACACACTCCACGCATGGACGCGTGCGGCCGGTGCATCCCCCTTCGCCACCCGTTTCCTCAGCGTCTGGTTCGGGATCTTGGCCATAGCGCTGACTTATCAGCTCGGGCGTAAGCTTACACCCGGCCTGGGCTGGACCGCGGGAACGCTGGCGCTAACCCTGGCCGCGTTCGCGGCCTATGGCCTGGCCGAGGCCCAGGAAACCCGCATGTACACCATGTCGTGGGCCATCTTGGCCGCGGGGATGCTGGCGCTTTTGCGGGCCCTCAGGTGCGACGCACCTTTTCGACACTGGCTGCTGTTCGGAGCGCTGGCCGGGATCGCCTTGCTCACCCATTACAGCACGGTCTTCATCCTGGCCGCGTGGGGTGTGTGGCTGGTGGTTTGGGCGCTGAAAGGCCCGTCCCGATGGGAGCGGCTGTCAAGACTGGCGGCCGCGGGGCTGACAGCCCTGCTCCTGTTCGCCCCGGTCACGCCCATCGCCCTGCGTCAGATCCCAGGCTACAAGAATCCCAACCTGACCCTCCCCACCCTGAGCGGCTATCTCTCGCAACTCTACCGGGCCTTCACACTGGGCGAGTTCGCGCCCGCGACTGTTTGGGCGTGGGGAACGTGGCTGTGGAGCGGCGTGGTCATCGCCGGGGCTTTGTTGTGGCTAACAACGGGCGACAGGCAGCAGAAAAGCGATGAGCAACGACATTGGACATTGGACATTGGACATTGGACGCTATTGATGACCTGGCTTTTCGGCGGCCTTGCCATCTTCTATCTCATCCTCATCGCCCGATCCGCGTTCAATCCCCGCTACATTAGCTTCATCTTGCCCGCGCTGTGGGCGTTGGCGGGATGGGCGCTGTTAGGATGGCGGAGCGTGGCCCCTCCCCTGCCCTGGTTAGCCATGCTCCTCATCCTTGGCCTGAGCATCCCTTCTCTGCGGGCCGATCTCTTCGATCCCGCGCATTTCCGCGAGGACATGACCGGCGTCGTGCGCTATCTGGAAGCCCGCGCCACGCCCAATGACATCATCCTCGTGGACCAGCGCTATCCCTTCGGCTTCTACTGGCCGCGCTGGAACAACGACTTCGACGGCTCTCCCCCCGACCAGCCCGCGGATCAGCCCCCCGCTCAATACCTGTTCGTGGACATCGACCATATCGATGAACGGTTGAGTGACCTCGCGGGCCGCGCGCAGAAGGTCTTTTACGTCACCTGGTACGAATCGGACATGGACCCGCGCGGCGCGGCGTCCGCGCTGCTGGACGCATATGGCCAGCGCATCGACGAGCAGCACTTCCGCGGATACGCGGTGCGGGTCTGGCGGATGCATCCCCCCACTCACTTCCAGCTCCCCCGCGACGTCGTCTCCCTGGACATCCCCTTCGATCCAGGCGTGACCCTGGTCACCGGCGACTGGTTTGGCCGCGCGGCGCCCGTTGCGCCCGGCGCTTCCATCCTGGCGGCCCTGCGCTGGCGGGCCGAACATCCCACCGACCGGCCCTACAAGGTCTCCCTGCGTCTGAAAGACGCCGCGGGCGCGACCCTGGCCCAGGACGATCGGCTGCTGCTCAGCAACAGGCACCTGCGCACCCCGGCCTGGTCTCCGGGCGAGGAGGCCCTGAACGTCTATCTCCTGCCCGCGCCCGACCAGCCGGGCGTCTATCAGCTCTCGGTGGTGGTGTATGATGAGGAAACCCTGGCCGCGACCGGGACCCGGGACGGCCGTGGCGTGGAGCCGGTCATCGGGTTGGTGAAAGTCGGCAAGTGATTAGGAACCATATCCATCACCTCCTTCCATTCTTATTGGAACCGAAATCGCCACGATTCCGTCCATTAGCGAAAGGCTCCCTTCATCACCGCCATCATCCTTGTACGCGCCAAGCCGACAAGCATGATTCCTCCTCATACAGGGTCTATGACGGAAACGCTTTCCCCTAAGGACGCAGCCCGCCTGGTGGCGGCTTTGCGCAAACATGATCAGCTATCTCATTACCGGATCGAAGGCGGGGGACTCTCGCCCGAGATGGCCATGTTACGCGCCTGGCAAGCCCAGCGTCTGGCCCGCACCTACGCGGATTTTCTGGCCGATCCCCGCTATGAGCCCGCGTGCCGCTTCTTCCTGGATGACATCTACGCGCCCAAAGATTTTAGCCAGCGCAACACCGATATCATGCGCCTGCACGATTTCACGGCCCGATTCATCCCCGCGCGGGCGTTGAAAACCTTGACCAAAGCCATCGAGCTAAACAACCTGACTGAGGAGTTGGATGCGAAGCTATTGGACGTGCTGTTGAATCAGGCGGGCGCCACAGATAGCATCTCCGAAGA
>DUEQ01000538.1 GCA_011192085.1 Caldilineae bacterium | reverse complement strand
CCGCCACGCCCACGCCCGAGGTCTCCTTCGTCGACCCCAAGGCCGTGGAAGGCGTCTCCTTCCTCACGGGCCTCACACCGGAGGACCCGACCGTACTGCAACGCCGTCCCTTGGCCATTAAAGTCGCCAACCAGGCCAGCGCCATTCCTCAGACGGGGCTCAACAAAGCGGATATCGTCGTAGAAAGCCGGGTGGAGTTCAATCAGACCCGCTACACCGCCATCTACCAGAGCCAGGATGCGTCACGCGTCGGCTCCATCCGCAGCGCCCGTCTCATCGACGTAGAGCTGCCCGACATCTTCGACGCGGTGCTCGCCTTCTCGGGCGCGGTGGAGCCCGTCCGCCAGAAACTCTATCGCACTCCTGATTTGGAAAATCAGATCCTAGAGGCGGTGCTCAACCCCAAAGCCTTCCACCGCGATGGCAATCTCAAGCCCCCCGACAACCTCTTCCTAGACACGAAGGTGACATGGGAGCATATTACCCGCAAAGGCTGGAACACGCCTCCCAACGCCCCAGGCGGCTGGGTCTTCGCAGACCATCCTCCCGAAGGGGGCGCGTCTGCCAGTGCGGTCGACATCCCTTATCCCGCCTTCCCGGTGACCTGGACCTACGACGCGGACAACGGCACGTGGCGGCGCTTCCTTAAAGACAAACCCCACGTAGACAAAGAAACAGGCGAACAACTCACCTCCGACAACATCGTCCTCATCTACGCCCAGCACAGCACCACCCTCATCGTGGAGCATGGCAATGAACGCCGCTACTCCAACGGAGTCTGCATCAACTGCTCCATCGAAATCCAGATCTGGGGAAGCGGCCCCCTGAAAGTGCTGCGCGATGGTCGGGTGTATGAAGGCGTCTGGACCCGAGAAGGTCGCGGAGCGCCCCTGACCTTCACCTTCAACGACGGCTCGCCCCTGCCCCTGAAACCGGGCAACAGTTGGTGGCAGGTCGTCCGCCTCGACATGCCCGTCACCATCACGCCCTGATGCAAGTGGCAGGTAGCAGGTGGCAGGTGGCAAGTAGGGCTGCGCAAGTTGACTTTCCACCAGCGATTTGGCGCCTGCAAACCATAGATACGGCAGATACGGCCCAAGCTGGCGCGGAAGGCCGATGTCGTCATCCATAACGAGTAATGCGTGCCATCCTTACGGATGACGTTTTACGCATTACGCCCGCTGCTGGCTCGGCCAACGCAGCTATCGAAGCGCTTTCGTAAGTCGAGTCGATTTTATTTTCGATACAGGAGTCAACACATCCAAATGAGTCAACAAAAAGGCAACGTCGCGATCCTGCGCACATCGCCCCGCACTGTATTCGCCGATTACTATCGGCTGATGAACCTGGCCGAATACCAGGATTTCCTCCCCAAAGACGTGGAAACCGCTCTGAAGATCAACATCTCCTGGCACTACTTCTACCCCGGCAGCTCCACCACGCCCTGGCAATTGGAGGGCGTCATCCGCACCCTGCTTAAGGACGGCTACGACCGGGAAAAGATCCACGCCTCCCACAACCGCACCGTCGTCATCGACGCCCGCCTGGGCGAGCGAGAGAACAAACAGGTCCATGTCGTAGAATCCTACGGTCTGCGCAATGTCCATCTCTACGAAGAAGGCATCGAATGGATTCACATCCGCGATGCCGTGGGGGACCTAGCAGACCGCTTCCTCGCCCTAAACGACGTCTATCCCGACGGATTCTACATTCCCAAGAGCTTCATTGGCGAGAACATCATCCACCTGCCCACGGTCAAGACCCACGTCTTCACCACGACCACGGGCGCGATGAAGAACGCGTTCGGCGGCCTGCTCAACGAACGTCGCCACTGGACCCATCCCGTCATCCACGAAACCCTGGTGGACCTGCTCATGATCCAGCAGAAGATCCACACAGGCGTCTTTGCGGTGATGGATGGGACCTTCGCCGGGGATGGGCCCGGCCCGCGGGCCATGATCCCCTACGTCAAGAACGTCATCCTGGCCAGCGCCGATCAGGTGGCCATCGACGCGGTCGCAGCCAAGATGATGCTGGGCATCAATCCGTTGGAGATCAAATACATCCGTTTAGCCCACGAAATGGGCCTGGGCTGCGGCGATCCCGACAAGATCGAGATCGTGGGCGACGTGGAGGAGGCGCGCAAAAATTGGCATTTCACCGGCCCCTTCAAGAAAATGACCTTCGCCTCCCGCATGCAGCACCTCATCTACTGGGGCCCGCTCAAGGGCCCGGTGGAATGGTCCCTGAAGACCGTACTCGCGCCCTGGGCCTACGCTGCCTCCGTCATCTACCATGACATGTTCTGGTACCCCTTCATCGGCAAGAAGAAAATGAGGCTGGCCCTGGAGAGCGAATGGGGTCGCCTCTTCCGAAACTGGGAAACCCTTACGCCCGATGATCAAGGCTTCACCGATGTAGGTCAGGAGGCGGCCCGCCTCCATCTGGAAGGAACCTCCGCCTTCCTGGAATCCTTCCGCATCCTGTGGACCTCGCTGAAAGAAGCGCCCGAGATCAGCGCCCATCGCCGCCACCAGGCCATCAGCCAGGAGGAATTCGAAGAACGTTATGACATGAAGCAACATGGCGGCGGCAACCAATACACCGCCACCGTCTTCATCTCCTTCTTCGCCGTGCTAGCGATGATGCTGTTCATCCTCCTCGGCGTCAAAAAGAAAAAGCGATAATCCCCTGCAGCGTCTGCGCCAACCCCGCCTCCCCGCCCCGCCCAGCATGACTCCAACCGAAGCTGTTCAGTCCGCCGTTGACGTTACCGAGCAACTGCTGGCGTCTGGAAACCACCTGTTCCGCCTGCTGCTTTCCCTGATCATCGTCATCCTGGCCTTGCTAATCCGCAAGGCGCTGCAACGGGTCATTCTGCGGCAGAAACTGCCCCCGCAGACAACCTACTTCTGGATGAAATCCATCAGCTACGGCGTGGCGTTCATCGCCGTCCTGATGATTGGAGGCGTTTGGTTGTATGGGCTCAACAATGCCGCCACCTTCCTGGGCCTGTTAAGCGCAGGATTGGCGCTGGCCCTGCGAGAGCCAATCGCCAATCTGGCGGGATGGCTGTTCATYCTCTTGCGGCGGCCCCTGTCCCTGGGCGACCGCATCGAATTGGAARGCATCAAAGGCGACGTCATCGATCTGGGCCCATTCTTCTTCTCGGTGCTCGAAGTGGGCAACYGGGTGGAGGCCGAGCAGARTACAGGCCGAATCATCCACATCCCCAACGTCAAGGTCTTCACCGCCCCCATCGCCAACTACACCCAGCAATTCCCCTACATCTGGGACGAGATCTCCGTCCTGGTCACCTTCGAGAGCAACTGGCAAAAAGCCAAGGCCATCCTGGAAAACATCCTGGAACAGGAGAGAGTGACGTTCTCCGGCCCGGAAGAGCAAGCGCTGCGAGAAACCGCCACCCGTTACTACATCAAACTGGGCAAGCTAACGCCCACCGTTTACACCACCGTCGCCGCCAGCGGCGTGCAGCTCACCATGCGCTTTCTCACCCCCGTGCGCCAGCGCCGGGGCAGAGAGCAACACATCTGGGAGGCCCTGCTCAACGCCTTTGCCCTGGAGGACGACATCAATCTGGCCTACGACACCCAACGCATCTTCTACAATCCCCGCGAGGGCAAGCCCGGCGCGGGCGGCCCCAAGCGGCGGCAAAGGGAGGTCGGAGGTCCGAGGTCTGAGGACTGAGGTCTGCCATTCCTCCTAACCCCTTCTCATTGCTGATACTGACCACTACTGACTGATTACCGACCAGCGGAGGCTCTCTTGCATCCCCCTGCCACCACCTTCAACCAACGCGCCCGCGAAGCCCTGCAGGACGATAACCTGCAACTGGCGCTGGAGCGGACCATGCATCACTTCGTGGATGGACGCCTGGGCGCGTTCGCCCGTCTGCCCCACGGCGAGGCTCTGCGCGACCAGGGGCGCATCATCCGCGCCAACGCCATCGCCCGCCTGGATGAGCATCTTGAGACCTTCGAACGCAACGCTCGGGCCAATGGCAGCGTCGTGCATTGGGCCCGAGATGACGCGGAAGCCCGGGCCATCGTCCTCCAGATCGCCCGAGAGAATGGCGTCCAGCGCATCATCAAGAGCAAATCCATGCTCAGCGAAGAGATCGAGCTCAATCCGGCGTTGGAGCGAGGGGGATTGGACGTGCTGGAGACCGATCTGGGCGAGTATATCGTCCAGCTTGCCCACGATCACCCCAGCCACATCATCGCGCCCGTGGTGCACTGGCCCCTGGAGGATGTGCAGGCGCTCTTCCATGAGCACTTGGGCACACCTATGGACGCCAGCATCGAGGAGCTGACCGCGGCCGCGCGCAAGGCCCTGCGCGACGGCTTTCTCCAGGCCGACATGGGCGTGAGCGGCGCGAATTTCTATGTGGCTGAGACGGGCAGCGTCGTGCTGGTGACCAACGAGGGCAATGGACGATTCGTCACCACCACGCCCCGGGTCCATGTGGCCCTGGTGGGCATCGAGCGCGTGGCTCCCACCCTGCAAGAGCTGGGAACCCTGCTGCAATTGCTGGCCCGCTCCGCCACGGGCCAACCCCTCAGCGTCTACACCTCCATCGTCACCGGCCCGCGCCGCTCCCAGGATGAGGACGGCCCCGACCAGGTCCACATCATCCTCATCGACAATGGCCGCACCAACGCGCTGGCGGGCGAGCTGGCCGAAAGCCTTTACTGCATCCGTTGCGGGGCCTGCCTCAACGTCTGCCCCGTGTATCGACGCTTGGGCGGACACGCGTACGGCTCGGTCTATCCCGGCCCCATCGGCATCACGGTCACGCCCGCGCTGGACGGGCTCTTCCCCTGGCACGAGCTGCCCCAGGCCTCCACCCTGTGCGGCGCCTGTACTGAGGCCTGTCCCGTGCGCATCGACATCCCCCGCATGCTCCTGAAGCTCCGGGCCGACACCGTGGACGCGGGCCTGGCTCCCGCCTGGCTGCGCCAGGGCCTCGCGTTCTACGCCAAAGCCGCATCGCATCCCACCCTCTTCCAGCTCGGGCGCAAACTGGCCGCGACGACCCTGCGTCTGGCCCCCAAGAGCGAAGGTGGTTGGATTAAACGGATGCCCGGGCCATTGGCCGCATGGACCGAAAGTCGCGCGTTCCCGCCCCTGGCCGCGGAGAGCTTCTCCGAACGGTGGCGGAAGCGGACGCAGTCAGACGAAACGACAGTTCGTCGATACCGCTGGAAATGAGGAGGATGGATGATGCGTTGTCCCAGGACCGCCATCCTCTATCCTCCCCCGTCTATCATCTATTTCCGAAATAGCCTCCAATCCCAATCCTAACCCCAATCCCCACCAATGCCTCCCATCGCCGATAACCTGCAACGCGTACGCGATCGCATCGCGACAGCCGCGCTTCGCGCGGGCCGACGGCCTGAAGAGATCACCCTGGTGGCTGTAACCAAAACCCATCCCTGGGCGTATGTGGCCGCCGCTCTGGCCGCGAGCCAACGCGATTTCGGCGAAAACCGGCCCGAAGAGGCCCACGCCAAATTCATCGAAAACCCCGACGCCGCGGACCAGCCCCTCCGGCTGCACCTCATCGGCCCCATCCAGAGCCGCAAGGCAAAGATCGCGCTGGCCTGCCGTCCTGTCCTCATCCACAGCGTCGACCGGACGAAAATCGCCCGAAAGCTGGATAAACTGGCTGGAGAACAGGGCGTCGCGCTGGATGCGCTGCTGGAGGTGAATGTGTCGGGCGAGGCCAGCAAACACGGCTGGGCGCCCGACGCGCTGCGGGCCGAGCTCCCCGACCTGCTGGCGCTGCCCCGCCTACGCTTCCACGGCCTCATGACCATCCCCCCCTACGATCCCGACCCCGAGAGGGCCCGCCCCTACTTCATGGCCCTGCGCGAACTGCGCGACGCCCTGGCCGCGGACTTTCCCCAGGCCGATTGGTCGCAGTTGAGCATGGGCATGAGCCACGACTTTGAGGTCGCCATCGAAGAGGGCGCGACCATCGTGCGCGTGGGCACGGCCATCTTCGGCCCGCGGGCGTAGCAGGATACCCCCTCGGCCCCATTCCGCCGCCTGAGGCCCGAACAGTCAACCAGCTTCGGACCTCCGGCCGCTGACCTCAGACTCTTCCGCGTCATCGGCGTTCTACAGTCTCTTCTCAAACACAATCCCCACCCTGCTCCCCATCCCAACCCCATCATGTTCACAGACATCATCATCGGATTCATCGGCGCCGGCAACATGGCGGAAGCCATGATCAAAGGCATTTTAGGCAAAGGGCTGGTGGCGCCCGAGGCGATTTTCGCCGCAGACCCCCGCAAAGACCGCCTGGCTTATCTTCAGGAAAAGTACAACATCCGCACCAGCGCGGACAATCGGACCGTGGCCCGCGAGGCCGACATCCTCGTGCTCAGCATCAAACCGCAGGTGCTGCCCAAGGTGATGAAGGGAATCAACCTGGATGTGCGCGCGGATGCGCTGGTGCTCTCCATCATCGCCGGCGCTCGCGTCAAGGTCATCGTTAAGGGGCTGCGCCACGCGGCCGTGGTGCGGGCCATGCCCAACACGCCCGGCCAGTTCGGCGAGGGCATGACCGTGTGGACCAGCACGCCCCACGTCACGGGCCGTCAGCGGGAGCAGGCCCAGGAGATCCTGCGGGCGCTGGGCAAAGCCATCTGGATGGAGGATGAAGGCTATCTGGACATGGCCACCGCGCTCAGCGGCACGGGCCCGGCCTACGTCTTCCTCTTCATCGAGGCCCTCATCGACGCGGGCGTGCACATGGGCTTCTCCCGCCACATCGCCGAAGAAATGGTCATCCAGACCATCAAAGGGTCGGTCAAAGTGGTGGAGGAGCTGGGACGCCATCCCGCCACCCTGCGCAACATGGTCACCTCGCCCGGGGGCACCTCGGCCGCGGCCCTCTACGAGCTGGAAAAGGGTGGATTCCGCACCATTCTCTCCAAGGCCGTCTTCGCCGCCTACCGCCGCTCCGTCGAACTGGGCGACGCGTCCGAAGCCGCCATCGAGGATTAAGGCCATGCTCTACCCCTTCAATCTCATCAACTTCCTGTTCACCGCCCTGGAATTCGCCATCCTCATCCGGGTGATCCTGAGCTGGGTCCGGATCGATCCCTACAACCCCCTGGTGCGCCTGCTCGACCAGATCACCGAGCCCATCCTCGCGCCCATCCGGCGAATGATTCCCCCCGCCGCGGGGTTGGATTTCTCGCCCATCATCGCCTTCTTCGCGCTGGAGGTCCTGCGGCAGATCATCCTGGGGTTGCTATTTTGAAGATAGCTTTGGCGCTACTGAAAAAATCACGGAAAAGGGAAAAATTAAAGCAGCGCGCTTCACGCCAGTATCGCGTTCAGCAGGGCCAAGGTGAGGGCTTTCGCGTCCCAGTCCAGGGCCTCCGCGCCCTCGGTGACCGGCCCCACGCAGGCCGGGCAGCCATGACTGCACCCGCACGCGCTCACCATCTCCCGCGCGGCTTCCAGAAGCTGCGGCTGGAGGTCGTACAGCCGTTCGGAGAGGCCAATCCCGCCCGGAGCCCGGTCGTAAAGGATGATGGTGGGGCGTCCGGTGTGTGGAGCCAAGGGCTCGACGAGATAGCCCAAATCGCTGGGATCACACATGAGGTGCAGGGGGGCAAGGTTGTGCAAAAGATAGGCCAGCCCGCTCAGGCCCGAGCGCAGCCGCTGACCCCGCTCCACCTTCTGATGGCAGGTGCGGCACAGCGTGCGCAGGTTTTCCAGGCGATTGGCCAGCCGATAGTTTTCGTTGACGCCGGGGATATAGCCAAACGTGCGGAAGGGGCGGATGTGATGGACGTCGTGCGTCCGGCCCGGCGGCTCAGACGCGCCGCATAACACGCAGCGATAGCCGTCCCCGGCCCGGGCCTTGGCCCGCTGTTCGGGCCAGTTGGGGCCGTAATCGTTGGGAGCGCTGGTCCACAGCCGCGCGGCGCGCAGCGCATCCACCACGTCATCCGCCAGGGCCAGCCAGTAGCCCGTGGTCTCCAGCACCGTCTCCGGCAGATCGACCTCGCCGTAGCCCAGCACCTCGTGGGTCCAGCGCTTCACCCGCTTGAAGCCCGTGACCCGCGAGCGGATGGCCACCTCGCCCCACCCTCGCAGCAGCGGCCCGGCATCCTTCTGGTCGTGCACAGCCAGCACGTCGGCCTGAGAGGCGCTGATGGCCCGGGTGGCGTAATCCACCTCGACAGGCCTCACCCACGCGTGTCCCTCCTCCCAGTCCAGATGCTCCACCAGATAGGCCCGGCCTTCGTGCAGGTAGATAGCCCCTTCGTGCAGCAACGGGGGTGCGGTCTCCCGATCCATCTCGCCGATGGTCTCGCCCCCGTCCGCCTCCAGGATGAGGATGCGGTCGGGCGAGGCCGTGCGCAGGCTCACCTCCCCGGCCGGATAGCTCTCCGAGGTCCAGAACCAGCGATCGCCGGCCTGCATGACCTCGCCCTCCTCCGCCAGCATGACCAGAGCCTCCTCGGTGAACTGAAACCGCCCGAAATCCTCACCCGTGCGGAAGGGCAGCTCGAACGCGGCGCAGCGCAGGTGTGCGAGGAGGATAACCAGGTTGTCGGGGTTGATGCGCGCGTGCTCGGGCGACCGTCCGAAGAAGAAATCGGGGTGCTGCACGATGTACTGGTCCAGCGCGCCACCGCCCGCGATGAACATGGCCAGGGAGAGGTCGCCCCGGCGGCCCGCGCGGCCCGCCTGCTGCCAGGCGCTGGCGATGGTTCCTGGAAAACCGGTGAGGACCGCGGCCCCGAGCTGGCCGATGTCCACCCCCAGCTCCAGCGCGTTGGTCGCCACCACGCCGTGAATCGCCCCCTCGCGCAATCCCCGTTCGATGGCCCGACGTTCCCGCGGCAGATAGCCCCCGCGGTAGCCCCGCACCACGACGTCCCGCACGCCCTTGCGCTCCAGTCCCTCCCGCAGGTAGGTGAGCAGCAGCTCCGCGGTCATGCGGGAGCGGGCGAAGAAGATGGTCTGCACGCCCTCGGCCAGCAGGGTCGCGCCCCATTGCTGCGCCTCCAGCAGGTTGCTGCGCCGCAGGCCCAGGTCCCGGTCCACCAGGGGTGGATTGAGGAAGATGACGTGCTTTTCCCCCGTGGGTGCGCCATTGCGGGCCACCAGGGCCACGGGCGCTTCGATGAGCCGCTCGGCATGCTCCACCGGGTTGGCGATGGTGGCCGAGGCGAGGAGGTAGGTGACATTCAGGTGCGACGCACGTTCACCCGATTCCAGGCCTGTCGCACCTTGATAGAAATCAGCGATGCGTCGCAGTCGCCGCAGCACATTGGCCACATGGGACCCAAAGACGCCCCGGTAAATGTGGATCTCATCGATGACCACGGCCCGCAAGCCCCGGAAGAATGCGTTCCACGCGGTGTGATGGGGCAGAATGCCCGCGTGTAGCATGTCGGGGTTGGTGAGGAGGATGCGGGCCCCCTCGCGAATGCGCTTCCGGTGGGCCTTGGGCGTGTCGCCGTCGTACACCGCGACGGGGATGTCGGCCTGGAGGACCTCGATGAGGTCTTGCAGCGTCTGGAGCTGGTCCTGAGCCAGGGCTTTCGTGGGGAAGAGGTAGAGCGCGCGGGCGTCGGGATCGTTGAGGAGCCAGTGCAGGACGGGCAGATTGTAGGCCAGGGTCTTGCCCGACGCGGTGGGGGTGACCACCAAGGTGTGATGTCCAGCCAGGGCAAGCTCTGTGGCCTGGGCCTGATGGCTGTAGGGTCGGGCGATGCCGCGCGCGGCCAGGGCCAGGGGCAACCGCGGGTCCAATGCATCGGGCCAGGCCGCGTAAACCGGGGGCCGGGCGGGAATGCGCTCCCACGCGGTGATGCGGGCGTGCAGGTTGGGGTCGGCCTGGAAGCGGGGGAGGAGATGGACGAGGGACATGGGGGATTCAGCCATCAGTGGGCGAATAGGCGCGGGTTGAGTTTACTGGTGAGTGGGAGGAGCCGCAAATGAAGGGAACACGGACGGCTGCCATGTTCTCTCGTGGACTCTGCTTGGGTATGTTAGCCTTTGCGATAGCGAGA
>DUEQ01000537.1 GCA_011192085.1 Caldilineae bacterium | reverse complement strand
CCGTTTTGCAGATACCTCGTTGGATTGCTGAATGTGAGCATTGTCGGCAATGGGTGAAAACCCAATCTTTCAGCCGTTTCCTGCGGTTCCAAGCGGATCGCACCCGTCGATGTGCGGCCGCTTTATCATCAAGCCATGGCCCGTTGTGCGTGTTGCGCCAGGGCCGCGCCTTCGGCCAACAGCCGTTGCACCCCGTCCATGTCGTGGGCCTCGGCATAGACCCGCAGCACAGGCTCCGTGCCCGAAGGCCGGATCAGAAGCCAGCTTCCATCCTCTAGTAGATACTTGACCCCGTCGAGGGTGTTCAGCCGGGCGATGGGGACGCCCATGAGGCGGTCGGGCGCTGAATCGGTGAGGGCCCGCACCAGCTCGGGCTTGGAGAAGGGCTGGGTGGGATAGTCATGGCGGGCGTAAGCGAAACGTCCGATGCGGTCCATGATGCGGTCCAACAGGGCCTGGATGTCGCCTCCCTGTTTGGCCACGAGTTCGGCCAGCAGCAGGCCTATGAGCACACCATCCCCTTCGGGGATATGCCCCTTGATGGAGATGCCGCCCGATTCCTCACCGCCGATGAGCACGTTGTTTTCCAGCATGAAACTGGAGATGTAATTGAAGCCCACGGGCGTCTCGATGACCTCCAGCTCGTGTTCGGCGGCCAGGATGTTGAGCATCTGTGTTGTGCTGACCGTCTTCACCACCTGGCCTCGCTCCCCCTGCTGCAAGAGATAGTCCAGCGTCAGGGTCATGATGCCGTGGGGATCGATGAATCGCCCGTCCGAGCTCATCGCGCCGATGCGATCCGCGTCGCCGTCCGTGGCCAGCCCTAGCATGGCGTCCGTGCTTCGCATGGCCTCCCTCAACGCCTCCAGGTGACGGGCGATGGGCTCAGGATGGAGGCCGCTAAAGCCGGGGTTCATCTCGTTGTGGATGACAATGGGCTCCACGCCTGCTTCCCTCAGGATGCGGTCGGTGTAGCCGATGCCCGCGCCGTACATGGCATCAATGGCGATGGGCAGGCCCGAGCGGGCGATGGCGTCCAGGTCCACTAGCCGGGCCACATGCGTGGCGTACTCGGGATAGGGATCGAACAGTGCGATCATGCCCGACCGTAGCCCCTCCTCCAGCGTCACCTGACGCGCGGCCCGGCCTGACCGCAGATTCTCGGCCAGCACGCGCTCCACCTGACGACTGGTTTCGGGCGATGGTGAGCCGCCGTACCACGCCTTCAACTTCAGGCCGTTGTAGCGGGGCGGGTTGTGGCTGGCGGTGATCATGACCCCGCCCGAGGCTTTCCGGTTCACGATGGCGTAGGACACCGCGGGCGTGGCCGCGAAGCGCTCGGTGAGCAGCACGCGGATGCCGTTGGCCGCGAGCACCCCCGCCACGGTCTGGGCATAGCGATCGGAGAGAAAACGGGTGTCATACCCCACCACGAACAACGGGTCCGAACCCTTTTGCTCCGCCTGAAACATATCGGCGATGGCCTGGCTGACCAGCCGCACATTCTCGAAAGTGAAATCCTCACTGATGACGGCGCGCCAGCCGTCGGTGCCAAAGCGAATGCGTGTCATGGGATCCTCCAACGCCGGGGAAAAATGAAAAAACCCAACCAAGGTTTCATCGATGTGCGTCTCTCGTGGCGACATAATGCGACGGTGGGTCATGTCGCGTGCTGCAAGTTTGCCACAAAGGCCTGATTCCCGCCAAACCCGAAGCCGCTCCAATGGTGAGCCGCTTCACAATTATGCTACAATATCGGTGACAATGGACGATGGGCGATAGGCGATGGAGATGGATGAACGCTATCGTCCATTGTCCAGCGTCCATTGTCGATTTTCGCACCAGACCATATCGTCATGGCAGAACGGAACTGGCTGGAAGACCTCAACGAACCGCAGCGGAAAGCCGTCACTTATCAGCCCGCGCCTTTGCTGGCGTTGGCCGGACCCGGCAGCGGCAAGACTCGCATCATCACCCGCCGCATCGCCTGGCTGGTGGATGATCAGGAGCAGCCGCCTGAAAGCATCCTGGCCGTTACCTTCACCAACCGGGCCGCGGAGGAGATGCGGGAGCGACTCTTTCATTTCCTGGGAGATCGGGCCGAGGGGGTGTGGATACACACCTTTCACGCCGCGGCTATGCGCATTCTGCGCAAATTCGGGGACCGCATCGGCGTCCCCCTCGATTTCGTCATCCTCGACGAGGATGAGCAACGCCTGGCCATCGCCCGGCAGTTGCGGCTGTTGAACCTGAGTCGGGAGCAGTACTCGGTGGGGGAGATCGCGGCCCGCATCGGGCAGGCCAAGAGCCTGTTAATGAACCCCGAGACGGTCACAGAGGATAACGCACCCGAGATGACCGAGGTCATTCGAGCGTATGAGGCGTGGTTGCGGGCGCATCGCATGCTGGATTTCGATGATCTCATCCGGTTCGCGGTGCAATTGCTCCGCCAGGATGAAGAGGTGCGGGACTTCTATCGCCGCACGCTTCAACACATCCTAGTGGACGAATATCAGGACATCAACAAAGCCCAATACGCATTCCTCACGCTCCTGGCCCCGCCAGGCGCCAGCATCACCGCGGTGGCCGACGATGATCAGACTATCTACGGCTGGCGAGGCTCCGACCCCAGTTTCGTGGACGCGTTCATCCAGCGCTACGACCCCGCTATCATCAAGCTTCCTTACAGCTATCGCTGCCCGCCCAGCATCCTCTACGGCGCGCAGCATCTCATCGCCCGCGAAGACAAGCCTGACGCCCGCCGCAACTTCATGCAAAGCCGGGCTGAGGCGGAGGATGCGCCCATCCATCATTACATCTTCCGCCATGTGCGCCAGGAGCAGGCCTGGCTCATCACCCTCATCCGCAAGCTCATGGCGGAGCGGGGCGTCACTCAGGGCGATATCGCCATCCTCTACCGCACCCATCGCCTGGGCGAGCCCGTGGAGCAGGCCCTGTTGGAAGCGGGCTTCCATGTGCAGCGGGTGCGCCCCAAGAGCTTCTTCGATCGGCATCAGGTCCGAGAGGTGGTGCGCTATCTGCAGATGGCTCGCGCCGTCCACGAAGATGATCTGACACGCGTGCTCAACTTCCCCGTGCATCAGATCGACGAGCTGACCATGGTGCAGCTCCGTCGCCTGGCCCAGACGGGGCGCATCAGCCTGATCGCACTTATGGCGCGGGTGGATGCATTCCCCGAGATCACGCCCCTCACCCGGCATCATCTCCAGCGGCTCCACGACCTGGCCCGAAACCAGCTTCCCGACCTGGAGAGCGACGCGGGTGAGGCCGTGAAACGTATCTTCGCCCAGCTCGACGCGCTGCGCTCGCCCTGGCGACGCCGCGACCGGGAGCGCCTGGCCCGGCTGTTTGACGTCACCCGTCTGCCCGACGACGTCGCCCGTATGCGGAACTGGTTGGATGCGGGCCGCGCGCCCCTCCTCCTTTATGAGGATGGCCTGGATGCGCGCCTCGCCGCCTTCCTCTTGCAACGAATCTTGGCCGATTATCTGCGAGTGGATGCGGCCATGGCGCCAGCAGAGGGGGTCGATATCACGGGCCCGGCCATCTTTTTCGGCGATCCGACCCATGCGCCCGCCATGCCCGACCTCATCACGCTCCCCGAACAACCGCAGCTCCCGCAGACCGCGTGGGCCTGGCGACTGGGCCAGCAACTCCTCCTCAGCTACGAGAATCTGGCCCAGGGCCGTTTCATCTTCTACGATGTGGAAACCACCGGTCCTAGCGTCCGTCGGGATGAACTGGTGGAGATCGCGGCCTGGGCCTACGAGGCGGGCCAGCCCGCGGGCGACCCTTTCCGCACCTTCGTTCGTCCCCAACGGGGGTACATCCCCCCTTCCGCCGTCAAAGTCCACGGTATCCGTTACGACGATGTGGTCGACGCACCCGACATTGCCGAGGCCCTGCCCCGTTTCCTCGATTACATTCGAGATGACATCCTGGTGGGCCACAACATCGCCCGCTTCGACAACCGTTTCATCGACAAGGTCCGGGGCGAAATAGAGGGCAAGGGCTTCTATCCCCTGTACATCGACACCCTGCGCCTGGCCCGTCGTCTGCTTCCCGACGCCCG
Organism: Caldilineae bacterium; assembly: GCA_011192085.1. Taxonomy (GTDB): domain Bacteria; phylum Chloroflexota; class Anaerolineae; order J102; family J102; genus M2005. The sequence continues at coordinate 6,235 of DUEQ01000537.1, read as the reverse complement.
GAGCTTGTCCCTGGAGCGCCTCAGCCAGAGCCTGGGGCTGCACAAAGGCCCCATCCGCCATCGGGCGTTGGAGGATTTGCAGGTGAACGCGGACCTCTTCTACCTGCTGACCGAGTATCTGCTGGCCGAAAAGGAGCAGGAAGCCCTGGCGGAGTTCCTGCCTCTGGTGGGGCTCAGCCTGCTGGATGGGAAGGAGATGGGCGGCGAGTTTCGGTCCATGCTGCTGGATGGGGCCGCGCGCGTCGCCTCGTCGCGAAGCGACGAGACCTTGCTGGATGCGTTCCCGCCCGAGCGTCAGCTGTCCTTAATGGAGCGCATGCGTCTGTTGGCGGCGCATCAGCCCCGGCGAGATGAGGAGGATGACGATTGGGAGGAGATGCGCCGCCTGTTTCTGGCTCATGTGGCCGCGTTCAAGAAGTATGGTCGGGATCATACCCTGCGAGCGTTTCTCGATTATCAGGCCCTGCTGAACAACGCGGATACGTTCGCGCACGAGGCTCAGCCCGACGCCATCACCCTGATGACGCTGCACAACGCCAAAGGCGCGGAGTTCCCTGTGGTCATCATCATCGGCGTGGAGCAGGAGAATTTGCCCATTTGGCGCAGCATGAATGACCCTCGCAAGCTGGCTGAGGAGCGCCGCGTCTTCTACGTGGGCCTCACTCGGGCGCAGAAGGCCGTCTATCTCTTTTCCACCAACGACCGGGAGGATGGCTTCTTCCGTTACCCCTCCCAATTCGCATTCGAGATCCCGCCCCGCTACATCCGGCACTACCGGATCTATCCCGATGGTCGGGTGCTGGAGATCAAGGCCGCCCGCGATCGACGAACCAAATTACGAAAAGGACGATGAAAATGGTTGTACGTAGCAGGTAAATCTGCGTAGTCCGACCCGCCGCCCACACCGACACATCCCGACGCCGACACGCTCATACGCGACCACGCCCCCATCATGCCCATCCTCCCTCCCCTGGCCGATTTCTTCCGCACCGCCTCCTGGTCGACGATGGGGCGCGCTCTGCTCAAGGCCGCGGGCATCTTCCTCATCCTCAACGTTCTCTTCGCCTGGACTTATCCCCTGGAAGTCTTGGGGCGGCTCTCCCTCTATAACCGCCTCTGGCCTGGACGCCTGCGCCTGCCCTACGGCGAAGACCTGGCTACATCTTACAACCTCAGCCTCTACAACGTCCCAGCCATGTTCCACAGTCATGCGCTGATGCAGCCCAAGGCGGGTGATGAGTTCCGGGCGCTGGTTATCGGCGATTCCGCCACGTGGGGTTGGTTCCTCGAAAACCAGGACACGCTGGTCGGGCGGCTGAACGCGGCCGAGCTCCAGACCGCTGACGGGCGGCGGCTGGTTTTCTATAACCTGGGCTACCCGGTCATGTCGTTGACCAAAGACCTGATGCTCCTGGACGAGGGCATGAGATACGAACCTGACCTCATCCTCTGGCCTGTGACCCTGGAATCCTTCGCACGCGCCCGTCAGCTCGATCATCCCCTGCTGCAACACAATCCCAAACGGGTGCGCGATCTCATCGCCCGCTACGACCTCGCCCTCGATCCCGACGATCCCAGATTCGTCGAGCCTGACTTCTGGGGGCGCACCATCGTGGGCCAGCGTCGCTCCCTGGCTGACCTCATGCGGCTGCAAAGCTTGGGGCTGGCGTGGGCCGCCACGGGCATCGATCAAGCCATCCCCGACGACATCTCGTTGCGCAAATCAGATTTCGAGAAGGATGTGAGCTGGAAGGATGTGGAGGAGCCCACGACTCTGGATGAGGGCCTGCTGGCCTTTGATGTATTGGCCGCGGGCATCGCCCGCGCGGGCCACGCGCCCATCCTCATCATCAATGAGCCCATGTTCATCAGCGCGGGCGAGAACAGCGACCTACGCTACAATAGCTTCTATCCTCGATGGGCCTACGATCAGTACCGCCAGCTTTTGGCCCAAACCGCCCAGGACCAGGGATGGGATTATCTCGATCTGTGGGACGCGGTCCCGCCCCGGGAATTCACCGACACGCCCGTGCATCTCACCCCCGCAGGCTCGCAGATGCTGGCCGAGCTCCTCACGTCAAAGGTTTTACGGAGGGCGGACGCCCTCCGCTGAGGAGGAGGGCGCGGGTGACGATCTCCTGCAGTCGGGCGTCTGTTGGCGTCATTGCTTCGCAGAGACGCTCGTTTCCTCTTTCATCATTCTTCTCAAGGAAGGGCATGGATGCACGTTTATAAGCTTATCCTCATGGGTTTCGGTTCTGTCCATCAGGCCTTTGTCCGGCTCTTGCTTGAAAAAGGGGAGATCCTGGCGCGGCGTTATCATCTCGCGTTCCGCGTTGTGGGCGCGGCGGACAGCCGCGGCGGAGTCTACCAGCCCGCGGGGTTGGACCTGAAGGCGTTGCTAGGGCATAAGGGGGCGGGCCAAAGCGTGACCCGCTTTCCCGGTGGCGATCCTGTCCCCGACTCGCTGACGCTGGCCCGAACCGCGGACTACGACCTGTTGCTGGAAGCCTCGCCCGTGAACCTGACCGATGGCGAACCTGCCCTGAGCTGCGTGCGCGCAGCGCTGGCCCGAGGCAAGGTCGCCGTGTTGGCGAACAAAGCGCCTCTGGTTCTCGATTTCGGGGGACTGCATGCATTGGCCCGGGAGCGGGACGCGGGCCTGGCCTTCAGCGCTACAGTCTGCGGCGGCCTCCCGGTCATCAATGTAGGTCAGCGCGATCTCATCGCTGCGGACATCCACCGCATCGAGGGCGTCTTCAATTCCACCAGCAATTATATTCTCACCCGCATGGCTGCGGGTGAAAGCTATGAGAGGGCGTTGGCTGAGGCCCAGCGTCGGGGCTTGGCCGAGACCGATCCCAGTCTGGATGTGGATGGCTGGGACACAGCGAACAAGCTTGTCATCATCGCCAACGCGATTTTAGGGCTTTCCGTCCGGTTGGATGATGTTGAGGTGCGGGGGATTCGCGAGTTGACGGCAGCGCAGATCGCGCGCGTGCGGGCGGAGGGACGCATGGTGCGGCTGATTGCCAGGGCCGAACGTTCAGATACCGGATGGCGGCTGGAGGTGCGTCCGCGGCAGGTTCCTCTGACCAGCTTTCTGGGCGGCGTTGACCTGTGGGAGATGGGTATTGTGTTCTATACGGATATCTTCGAGGACCTCTATCTGAAGATCGACGAGCGCGGACCCACAGCCACCGCTGCGGCTGTATTGCGCGATGTCGTTCACCTGGCCCAGCTTGTGTAACCCGTCTGTTTGGTGGTAGAATTTTCGAGATCATCTCGACGTCATACTCTTCCATCATGCTCACGGTCGGGTTATGAAGCAAACTTCTCGTATCACGCGCCCGGGTCAACTCACGCCTGTGGATCGGATCGGCTTCCGGTTTCAGCGTTTCGCCCACATCGAGGGCATCAGCGGCATGCTGCTGGTGGGGGCGACTTTTTTCGCACTGGCCTGGGCCAATTCCCCCTGGTCAGATAGCTACTTCTACATCCTCAACATGCATTTCACCATCGGCTTTACCGATGGCGTGATCATCGATGAGCCGCTGGCGCTGTGGATCAATGACGCGCTGATGGCCATCTTTTTCTTTGTGGTGGGATTGGAGTTGAAGCGGGAGGTGGCCATCGGGGAGTTGTCGTCGTTCCGTAAAGCTATTCTTCCGGCCATGGCGGCTGTCGGGGGCATGGTCATCCCCGTGTTGGTTTTTTGGGGATTCAATCGCGGGGATCCTGTGGCCCTGGAAGGCTGGGCCATCCCCATGGCGACGGATATCGCTTTTGCTATCGGCGTACTGGCGTTGGTGGGTCGGCGAGCGCCTCTCTCGTTGGCGGTCTTCCTGACGGCGCTGGCGATTGTCGACGATATCGGCGCGATCGTGATCATCGCCACGGTTTATACGGAGCAGATCCATTTTCTGATGTTGGCCATGGGCCTGGGGCTGGTGGCATTGCTTCTCATCTATGCGAGAATGGGGGGGCGGGGACTTATCGTCTACATGATATTGGGGGGCTTCACCTGGCTCGCCATTTACCTTTCAGGCATTCACGCCACCATTGCTGGCGTGTTGGTGGCGTTGACGATCCCGGTGCGCACGAAGCTCGATGCCAGGGATTTTAGCGAGTGGATGCGCAAGCTGTTGGATTGGTTCGATAGTGAAAGCCAGGAGGATGTCAAATGTGTGCCCACATCGGTGCAGCGCACCGCGTTGTTCGAGATGAATTACGCCATTGAACATGCGGATTCCCCCCTTCACCGTCTAGAGCATGTGCTGCATCCGTGGGTGGCGTTCTTGATCATGCCAGTGTTCGCATTTGCCAACGCGGGGATCATCATCGACAGGAGGCTGCTGGGCGCGGTGCTTTCGCCTCTGGCGCTGGGCATTATCTTAGGTTTGGTGGTGGGCAAGCCTGTGGGCATCCTGCTCTTCACCTGGTTGGGGGCCAAGTTGAAGCTGGGATCGCTGCCTAAGGGCGTGAATTGGCGTCACCTCCTGGGCGCTGGCGTGCTCGCGGGCATGGGTTTCACCATGTCCATTTTCATCACCACGCTGGCGTTCAGCATGGGGGGGCATGCAACGATCCTCGGGTTCAGACTCGCCAGCCCCGCCATGCTGGCCGGGGCTTCGGCTGAGGAGATCGCCAATCTGAGCAAGCTTGCCATTCTTATCGCCTCGACCCTGGCGGGCGTCACTGGCTATGTGATTCTGCGGACTGCTCCTGAAAGCGCCGAGGAGGTGCCCAAGGTCAAGCTGCTTGAGCGGGAGTGAATGGGATGAAGGGGGCGATGCTGCGCGCGCAATCAGTGCGTATCGTTTTTGCTGTGATGTTGTTTGGTTTCATCATGACGGTGCGGGGCGTGGATTTTCGAGTTCAGGCGACGGTTGCTGACGCCGAATTGATCGTCAATGGCGATATGGAAAGGGATGTGGGATGGGTTTTCCCCGTCACCGCGGCTCAAGGCGAGTACAGCGCCGACCAGTATGTCAGCCCCGCTCGCAGCGCCCGCTTGGGGATCGTTTCTGAGGCGAACGTCTATGCATACTCATCCATGTATCAGCCTATCTCCGCACCTGCGCTTCCTGCGGGAGACTCTCTTGTGCTAAGCTGGAAGGCTTATCTCCGCAGTCAGCCGCCGGATGCAAACGATCTGCAGTATGTCCAGATTCGGGATCAGGCAGGCGCGCTCCACACCATCTGGCGAGACCACCGACATGAAGCGCCCCACTGGCTCGCGTGCAGTTTTGATATCAGCGCCTATGCAGGGCAGGACCTTACGCTGTACTTTGGGGTGAAAAATGATGGCGTAGGCGGCGTCACTGCCATGTATGTGGATGATGTCAGCATGTTGTCTGGCGCAGCTTCCGGGCAGCCGTTGCAAGGTTGCACTGTCCAGGAGGTCACGCCCCCGCCGTCGACATTGACGCCCACCTCTACTCCCACCTTCACGCCTACACCCACCGCCACGCCTATGCCAACCGAAACGCCCACGCCCATCCCAACGCCCTCGGGCCCGCCATGCCAACAGCTCATCCAGAATCCCGATTTCGAGGGCGGGTATGACGGCTGGACTCAGAATCTTTATCTCACCGCCCGTTATCGGGATGAAACCGGTCAGGCGCGCGAGGGGGCCTGGTTTGGCGGCGCCGAGTTTGTGGACCAGCATCTGTATCAAGATGTCACCATCCCGACTGGCAGTCCTGCCGCCCGTTTAAGCCTGTTGTGGGCGTTCGATCCCGGGGCAGACATCGGGCCGGGCGATGCGCTTACCATCACGCTGCGCCAACCCGATGACGTCGTTCAGGAAACGCTGCTCATTATCGATAAGGACAGTGTTCCTCGACGCTGGCAAACCGCGTACTTCGATCTCGGCTCATACATCGGCCAGACCGTCCGGCTTCACGCGCGGGCCACGACATCCGCCACGACGACGTCTTGGTATCTCGACCAGATTCAGCTTTTCAATTGCGAGTCAGAGCATCACTCCTATCTGCCCTGGGTGACGAAATAGCCTCGTTCGCAGTAACTGTTCAGGCTTTCTACCGGGAGCTTGGGCGTCATCCTACACGATGGCGTTTCGCCGCCGGTGCGTTCAGTAAGCTCCGCCCGACTGTTGCAACGCGCTCAGCAGCTCCTCCATGCGGGGCGCAGCGTAGAACCGTCGGGAGCCCGCGAGGATGGTGGGAACGTGCTTGACGCCATCCTGTTTGGCTCGACTCATATTGGTGAT
>DUEQ01000536.1 GCA_011192085.1 Caldilineae bacterium | reverse complement strand
GGCCATAGGAATTGAAAAAAGCGTAACCGAAGATCTGCTTATAGACCTCTCGGGGACTTTGCCCAGCCTGGAGAAAGATGAGGCTGAACAGCAACAGGCCGAACAAGATAGCCAGGATCGAAAACAGCGCGGCCTTCCATCCCAGCAGGTTGGTGCGACGTTGCAGACGAATACGGTAACCGGCGATGGTCATGGCTCAATTCTCCTGATGCATTCCGGCAATCATGGCGCCGACGATCTCTTTCTTTGCCTCGGCAGCAGGAAGGATGTCAACGATCTCGCCCTCATACATGGGCGCGATCCAATCGCTGAGAGACAGGATCTCATCCAGGTCTTCCGAGATGAGGATCACCGCAGCCTTGTTGGAACGGGCCTCCAGCAACTTGCGCTGCACGAATTCGGTCGCGCCCACATCCAGACCCTGCGCGGGCAGGTTGGCGATGACCAGCTTGGGTTGGCGGGAGAGCACCCGTCCCAGGATGATCTTCTGCAGGTTGCCGCCCGAAAGGGTCTGGATCTTCACATCGGGGCTGGGGGTGGCCACATCAAACTCCTCGATAATCTGCTCGGTGAGCTGACGCAATTCGCCGTAATCCAGAAAACCTGCATGGTTGTATCGCCCATCAAAATAGTAATTCATGGCCACATTCTCCACCAGCGAGAAATCGCCGATGGAGCCCACGTCGGTGCGTTCCGCCGGCGTGTAACCCATGCCCAGCTTCCAGCGATCCAGAATGGAGCGATGGGTGATGTCCTGGCCTTTGAAGAGAATGCGGCCCGATTCCGCGGGGCGCAGCCCAAACAGCGTCTCGGCCAATTCGTGCTGACCATTGCCCGCCACCCCCGCGATGCCCAGAATCTCCCCCTCTCGCACGGTGAAGGTGGCGTTCTTCAGCGCGATGACGCCCTTGTTATTGCGGGCGGTCAGCCCCTCCACCTGGATGACCGGCTCCCCTGGCTCCACTTCGGGCTTCTGCAAATCGAAGATGACGGGCCGCCCCACCATCTTCTGGGCCAGGATCTGCTCGGTGGCCTCCGCAGTCTTCAACCGATCCACCACCTTGCCCCGACGGAGGATAGTCACCTCATCGCTGATGGCCAACACCATGGGCAGCTTGTGGGTGATGAAGGGCACCACGCCCAGCGCATCCTGGGTCATGGTTTCGATGGATTCCAACAGGCGTTCGGTTTCCACGGGCGTCAGGGCCGATGTGGGCTCATCCAGGATGAGGATCTTCGCGCCCCGGTAGAGGGCCTTTACGATCTCCACCACCTGCTTCTCTCCCTCGGTGAGCTGCCATACCCGGGCCCGCGGGTCCACCCTGAAGCCGTAGCGCTCAGCTACGGCCACGATCTCCTCCTCCACATCCTTTACATTGACGACGCCCCGACTCTTGGGATGGCCCAGGAGGATATTTTCCAGCACTGTGTGAGCGGGCACGAGCTTGCGGTGCTGATGCACCATGCCAATGCCCATCTTGATGGCGTCCTCGGGAGAGCGGAACCGCACCTTCAAGCCCCGCACATAGATCTCACCCTCATCTGGCTGCAACAGCCCGAACAAAATACTCATCAGCGTGGTTTTCCCCGCCCCATTCTCTCCCAAAATGGCGTGGATTTCCCCCGCTCGGATCTTGAAATCGATGTGGTCGTTGGCCAGCACGCCGCCGGGATACTGTTTTGTGATGCCCCGGGCGTCCAAGATCACTTCCCCCGGCTGGATATGTTTCCAGATGTCACCATGTAGTTCGATGCCTTCTCGCGCTTTCGCTTGGCTTTTAAACATGCGCTACCTCGTGTCACAGGCGGACGCTTCGCACAGATCATGGACTCGGATAGAACCGAAGCGTCAAAATGCGGTCTAGACGCGTCCAGATGGCAGATGGAAGGGATCGGCGCTGAAGGGGATGTTCTCGCACCGATCCCTTTTTTCAAACCACAGCGATGGCAGGAACGACTGCCAACCTCATGTCTGTCATTACTCGAGGATGGTCACGCCTTCCAGATCGAAATTGAACTGGGAAAGCAGCCATTCCACGGCGGGCTCCTCGCCCGCGGGCTTCACTTCCTTGCCCTTCTCAGGCACCGGATTGCCTTCCAGATCGAGGCCCGTGCCATTGCTGACGAAAGCATGCTCGGTGAAGGGATCCCACTCGCCCTTCATCATCTGCTCCCGGCGCTGTTTCACCAGATCGATGATCTCTTGCGGGATCTTAGGCAGGGCCTTGGGGCTGATGGCGTCCACACCCACCTTACCGTCGTTCATGATATCCACCGTGGGCTCCACGGCGCCGTCGGCCAGGGTGAAGGCGCTCTCCATGCCGGGATACAGGATGGTTTCGGGTTGCTCGCCTTTCATCATCGCCTGCACCATCCGATCATAGATGACTTCCCAGCGGGTGTCGAAGGAGATGGCCACCGTGTCCGTGCTGGACCAACCATACTCGCCCACGATGTCCATATCCTTGCCCACATACCAGATGCCCGCCTCCGTGGCCACATCCAGAGGAGAGCCGGAATCGGACTGCTGGGTGATGACATCCACCTTGTACTGATCGATGAGGGTCTTGGCGATCTCCCGCTCCTCGGTGGGATTGTACCAGTCCCCCACATACTTGACGTAGATATTCACATCCTTGTTCAGCAGCTTGGCCCCATCTAGCACGCCCAGGGTGAAGCCAGCCTGGCGGCGGATGACCTGCACCGAGGGGAAGGCGGAGACCACGCCGATGTTGCCCGTCTCGGTCAGCGCCGCGGCCACCAGCCCCTCCAGGTAGAGGGCCTGATACTGACGGGGGAAGAAGCGCACGAAGTTGGGCTTTGTGGTCAGGTCACTGGCGATGACCGAACCAAAGATCACATCGGGATACTTATCCGCGATGTCCTTCAGGGGCAGGCCCATGAACTCGGCGTTGCCGATGACGATGTTCGCGCCTTCGGAGATGAGCTCTTCTGCGAAGGGCACGGTGCTGTCGGGCCCCACTTCCTCGCGATAGATGTATTTCACATTGGGATACTTCTCGGCAATGCGCTTGCCCGCTCGATCGTGTGCGCCCGACCACGTGGTACCCTCGATGATGCTGAAGTGCTCAATGGCCAGGGTGATCTCCTGCTCCGCCGGCGCTTCGGTAGGCTTCTCCGCCGGCTTCTCTTCCGTCGCCTTGGTAGGCTCCGGCGCTTTCGTGGGGGTGGCTTGCCCGCCGCAAGCGGCCAGGGTCAATGCCAGCGCCGCCAAAAGCAACACCGCCAGCAAAGGCATCAGCTTGGAAAAACGATGTTGACGCATGTTCCATCTCCTCCTTTGAGAATGTGGTTGGGTGGAAGGGTCGGCGAGGAATGTAAGGTGCCTTCAATTAGTTTTGCACATTATCATAAATGGCGGGAATTTGTCAATCTTTGTAGAATTCTGTCTGCTATGGAAATGCCCGTTCGCAGCATCAGCCAATGCCTGCTGGATTCCGAGCCCGCTTTTTTACGGGTGCTCTCCCGCCATCATCGGGTGGTTAATCTGGAAGATGAGCGCGGAAGGCTGTGGGCCGTCGTCCACCCTCAAATAGGCAATGGCCCCTTTCACATCGTGTTGGCGGAGCAAGCCGAATTCGCCGCGCTGGAGCGGGGCGCGGCCGCGCGCTGGGATGGACGGACGTTGACGGCGGGGACCTGGCGGATGCATGCCGACGCCGCCAAGATCTGGGATCCCTTCCTGGCCCGAGCGCCTCGCCCCATACCCGCTGCAAGCTGGAAGGCCGCCCGGCGCTGCGCCCAGACCATCATGGCCGCGTCTCCGCTCCAGAAGGACATGGATGCGCACACCTGGACGCGGCTGCGCCAGGGCGTCGCCCTGTTGAACGAGGCCCGACAGGCTGAAGATGCGGCTGGCTTACGCGAGGCCGCGGCGCGGCTGACGGGGCTGGGGCCGGGGTTGACTCCCGCAGGGGATGACGTGTTGCTGGGGTTTATGGCGCGAGGGTGGATTCAGCATTTAGCAACCAGTAATCCGTATTCAGTGATCAGGGAACTGGAGCCCGCGTGGGCGGAAAAGGGGAAAACGTCGCGGATCAGCCGGGCGTGGCTTGAGCATGCGGCCGCGGGGCGGTTCGCCGAACCCTGGCACGATCTAAGAGCGGCCATGTCCGCAGCGGATGTGGAGGCCGTCTGCCGGGCCATGGCGCGCATCGCTGGCATCGGGGCCACATCGGGCAGGCTGGCATTGCTGGGGGCATTTTCAATGCCATGACCCTTTGTGCTACAATTTTAAAAATAGCATGTGAAACAGTTTTTCACCTTGAACTTTTCACTTCCTGACAGCAACGCCGCCGCTGTTTTCAAAGTAAACGAAAAAACATTCACTTCTCACCCCATTCCCGTGCACATCGCCATCGTCGGACATCTCACCCGCGACATTTCGCCCGATGGCTATACCATCGGCGGGGCCGTGAGCTACTCTGGCGTGACCGCGCGTCGCCTGGGCGCGGAGGTCACGGTCCTCACCCGGGCGCATCCCGATGATGTGCGTTTTTTGGAAGCGGAAGGCATTCGCGTCATCAATCTCCCCACCGAGGTCTTTACGACGTTTCACAACGTCTATTTCAAGGATATCCGCATTCAGCAGGTGTTGGCCGTCGCTGGCCCCATCATGGAGTGCGAAGTCCCGCCCGAGGTCTACGAGGTGGATTTGCTTCTCCTCGCCCCCGTAGCCCAGGAAGTGGACCCCGCCATCGCCCTGCACGCCCGCCACAAACTGGCGGCCACGCCCCAGGGCTGGATGCGGGAGTGGGACTTGCAAGGAAGGGTGTATTCCATCCCCTGGTACAGCTCGGGCCGCATCCTCCCCTATCTCGACGTCATTATCTTTTCCGATCAGGACCTGGTGGGCGATATGAGCATCCTGCCCACCATCATCGATTCTGTGCCCCTGGTGGCCATCACCCGCGCGGCCAAAGGCAGCGTCATCTACCATCGGGGACGACGACGCCGGGTGCACACCCGCCCGGCCCGCGAGGCGGACGCCACTGGCGCGGGGGACACCTTTTCCGCGGCTTTTCTGGTGGAACTCATGCGAGGCCAAAGCCCCATCGACGCCGCTTACTTCGCCAACGTCACGGCCAGCCTGAGCATCGAAGCCGTCGGGCTGAGCGGCATTCCCTACCGCTTTCAGGTCGAATCATACATCGAGGCGCATCCCGGACCATGACCCGAATCTACGCGATTGCCAATCAAAAGGGCGGCGTGGGCAAGACCACCACCGCCGTGAACCTGGGCGCGTATCTGGCCGCGGCGGGCCAACGCGTGCTCATCGTCGATATCGATCCCCAGGCCAACGCCACCAGCTCCCTGGGGTTGGGTGCGAGTCAGCTTCCCCGCTCCATCTACGACGTATTCAGCGGCGAGACCGAGCTGGCCGATGTCATCACCCTCACCAACCGCATGCGCCTGGACATCGTCCCCAGCTCCCACGCCATGGCCGCGCTGGAAACCGAGGCTGTGGAGACCATTCGCGATCCCTATCAGCGTAGCTTCCTGCTGCGCAATGCGCTCACTCCCACCCTCCATCGCTACGATTACATCCTCATCGACAGCCCCCCCAGCCTGGGCCTCATCACCGTCAACGCCATGACCGCAGCCCAGGGGGTGCTTATTCCCGTCCAAAGCGAATACCTGGCCCTGGAGGGCCTGGGCCAGTTGCTTTCCACCATCGACAAGGTGCGCCGGGGCCTTAATCCTGCTCTGCGTATCGTGGGCATTCTGGTCACCATGGCCGACATGCGCAACAAGCTCAGCCGTCAGGTGGAGGAGGAGATTCGGAAGTATTTCCAGGACCTGGTCTTCAAGACCGTCATCCCCCGCAATGTGCGGCTGGGCGAATCCCCCAGCTATGGCGAACCCATCAACGCATATGCGCCCAATTCCGCGGGCGCGCGAGCCTATCAGCAACTGGCCGAAGAGCTTTTAATCCGAGACGGCGTCATGTCCCCCACTTCCCCCCAAGGAGCAGTCGCATGAGTCCCCGCAGAGGCCTGGGACGCGGTCTCAGTAGCCTGATTCCCACGACGCCCGCCATCGAGCCGGAGGCGGAGGGCGCGCCCACGGGCGTACATCTCCTCTCGCTGGATGAGATCAGCCCCAACCCCAGCCAGCCCCGACAAACGTTCGCGCCCGAGGCCTTGGCCGAACTGGCCGCCTCCATCCGAGAACATGGCCTGATCCAGCCCATCATCGTGGCCCGAGCGGCCGCGGGTGCGCCCACGCCCTATACTATCATCGCAGGGGAGCGGCGCTGGCGGGCCGCGAAGCTGGCCGGCCTCAAGCAAGTCCCGGTGATCATCAAGGACGCCACGCCCCAGGCCATGTTGGAGCTGGCCCTAGTGGAGAATGTGCAACGGGCCGATCTGAACCCGCTGGAGGAGGCTGTGGCCTATGAGACCTTGATCCAGGAGTTCGGGCTGACGCAGGGTCAGGTGGCCGCACGCGTGGGCAAGAGTCGGGTGGCCGTGGCCAATACCGTCCGCCTGTTGCAATTGCCAGATGAGGTGAAGCAGGCGGTGTTGGAAGGGCAGATTCGCGAGGGCCACGCTCGCGCCCTGCTGGGCCTGTCCGATGAACAGACGATGATCGAAGCCATGAAGCTGATCATCGATCGGGGCCTGTCGGTGCGGCAGACAGAGGAGCTGGTGCGCCGCTTGAACGCGCCCGCCAAACCCGCACCCGACGACGATCTCAGCGCCAGCCCCGAAACTAAGGCTCTGGAGGATAAGTTGCGCGCGCGACTGGGAACCAAGGTCAACCTCTATCGCACCCGCAAGGGGGGACGCATTGTGATCCACTTTTATTCGGAGGAGGAGCTGGCCGAGCTGTATGAGATGTTGGTGGGGGACGAGCCGTTGTAAGGATGAAGCTGTCGCCGGGGGCCGGTCAGAGGGTGATGGAGCGCTGACGCCCTCATGATGGGCTGAAAATGGGGAGAATGCTTGAAAAGGGCGATCTCGCGACGTTGATGATCCCCTTGGGAATGCTCCTCCTCATCCTGCTCCTCTACGCTCTCATGAGCCAGGGCGCGTCCTTCCCCTCGGCGACCTAGGAGATCGATTGGCGGTCGAAACGCGCCATCGGGCGCGGGGTTAGCGCCCGCCCGATGGCCCGATGTGGAGGATGGGGCCGGGCGCAAAGATGGGCGGGAGATCGACGCCCAGCTCCTCATAGAGGATGGGCGGGACGCTGATATCCGCCAGGAAAAGGTCGCCCACGACCTGAGGCGCAGCATAGAGGCCCGCTTTGGGCAGGGCCAGGGTCATGGTGACGTCGGCCCGGATGCAGGGATGGTAGACCCGCCCGGTTCCAGCGTCCAGTCCAGAAGGCGCGTCCAGCGCCAGGATGGGCGCGGGATGGCTGTTGGCAAGCTGGATCAAGCTCGCCGTCGCGCCCTGCGGATCGCCCGAGAGGCCATATCCGATGAGCGCGTCGAGGATCAGATCGGCTGAAGGCAGCTCCCAGCCATCCCCTGCGGTCATCACCGAGACGCCCATGGCCAGCAGCGCGTGCAACTGGCGGGCGGGGATACCGCGAAACGCCTCGATATCTCGGGCCAGCGCCACCTGCACTTCGGCCCCGCGATTGGCCAGATGACGGGCCGCGACCAACCCCCCGCCGCCATTATTGCCCCGGCCCGCCAGCGTCAAGATGGGTCGATCCTGCACATCGCCGCCCAGCAGCGCCTGAGCCAAATCCGCAAGATTGCGCCCCGCGTGCTCCATCATCTGAACGAGCTGGATGCCGTATGTCCCGATCATGAGTCGATCCACCTCGACCATTTGGTCAGAGGTGAGGGCGGGGAGGGCATCGGACGTCACAGTGGGAAAGGGGAGGGGGTCAGTAGGCATGGTGACGACGTTTCCTGTTTCGAAAATAGAAATCTCACGCAAAGCCATCAAGGCGCCAAGGAAGCACGAAGCAAAGGGAAGAAAGGTTTGCAGGTGGCAAGTTGGACCTGCGCAGACCCACCTGCCATCTGCCACCTGCCACTTGCCACCATTTTCATCGGTATCCGCGAGCTATCGCCCGTGGCGATGAGCTAAGCGCGAAACAATGCCCTGTAATCCTCCAGATCGAAAGCCAGGAGGATGCGCTTGATTTCAGCCAATTCGTCGGGGGCGAGGATATCCTCCCAGAAAATGGCCCACCCCCTGGCTGCGAAATCGGACTCGGAGGAGGTGAGGCCATGGACGGTGCGGATGGTGGTCATGGAGGGAACGAAGATGTGCGCGGGATGAAGGGCCGCAGGATCGCCGCCCACATAGGCGATGAGCTTCCGCGTCGTGGGGAAGGGGAAAGCGTAAAAATCCTCGTAGTAGAAGATGGGGAGGCCGTGGCGGGCCAGGGCCAGAGAGGCCAACTTGTGGCTGGCGGCCCACATGACAGCCTCCCGTTGGATGCGGGTGCGGGCCTGGTCGATGATGGGCCGGTAGGGGGCCAGGGCCTCCCCATATCGCGCATGCGCCGCCACATGCTGCAAAAACAGCCGCCAGTGGGTCTCGAACCCGAATTCGTTCCAGAAATTCCTGCGGCGGCGCAAAGAGGCGATGACCGCGGCCGGGTGGCGAACCAGGTAGACGATGCGGGCGTGCAGGCGTTCGATGAGCCAATCGATCATCATATTCGCCCGGATCTCCTTGAACCCGAGCACCCGACTCTCCTCCCACACCATGTCCACATAGGCCTGGCTGACAGACTCCAGGGGGTTGAACAGGTGATTTCGCAGCAGCCAGCGATGGCGATCCCCTTTCGCCATGATATGGCGGAAGAAGGCCTCCAGCCTATCGCCCAGCTCGTACCCGTCACTGTAACAGGCCTCTTGCGCAAAGGGGCATGTCTCCGGGTGCAGAGGTTCGAAGAGCAACAGCCCGCCCAGGTTTTTGGAGATGATATCCGAAACCCAGGTGGAGCCCGATCGTCCGAAGCTGAGAACGACGATGGGAGGGGACATGGAGGGATCGCGTGGTCGTCTGATCGCGTGGCCGTTCGCCTTGTTATAGATTGTACAACTCGCCGTACTTGGCCCGCAGGTGATCCATGAGAGGTTTGTGGCTCAAAGGCTCGCCCGTGACCACTTGCACCAGGTCATAGGCCCGGTAGCGCATGCCATGCTGATGGATGTTCTGACGCAGCCAATCGAGCAGGGGCAGGAAATCGCCGCGGGCGAATGCCCTTTCCAGGTCGGGGATGTCTTTTTTGGCTTGGGCGAAGAACTGGGCGCCGTAGAGGTTGCCCAGGGCGTAGGTGGGGAAGTAGCCGATCATGCCATGGGACCAGTGCACATCTTGGAGCACGCCCTTGCTGTCATCGGGCACATCCAGGCCCAGGTAGGCCTTGAACAGGGCGTTCCATGTGGCGGGGATATCCTCCACGGGCAAGCCCTCGTTAATAATAGCCTGTTCGATCTCGAAGCGAAGCATGACATGCAGGTTGTAGGTCACTTCATCGGCTTCGACGCGAATGAAGCCGGGCTTGACCGCATTGACCGCGAAGTAGAAATCCTCCAGGCTGACGTCGGCCAGGGCGGCGGGGAAGAACTGACGGGCGAGGGGAAAGCCATACGCCCAAAACGCCCCGCTGCGTCCCACCAGATTCTCCCACGTGCGCGATTGGGATTCGTGGATGCCCAGGGAGACAGATTCGCCCCGCGGCGTGCCGAAGTGCTCCTGGGGCAGGTTCTGCTCGTAGAGGGCGTGGCCCGTCTCGTGCAGAATGCTGAAGAAGGAGTCATTGAAGTTGCGGGGATCGAAACGGGTGGTAATGCGTTGATCGCCCGGGCCCAGGTTCGTGCTGAAGGGATGGGTGCTTACATCCAGGCGGGCGGACCGATAATTCAGGCCGAAGGCCGCGGAGACGATCTCGCCCAGGATGCGCTGGCGTTCGATGGGGTAGTCGCGGTCCTCGACGATGCTGGGATCGGGCTGGGTGGAAGAAGCCATGATCTCCTGGAGGAAGGGCACGAGCTCCTCCCGCAGCGCGGCAAAGAGACGTTTCACGTTCTCGGTCTTCTCGCCGGGCTCGAAGCCGTCAAGGAGCGCATCATAGGGCTGGTCATCGTAACCCAGGTAGTCGGCCTTCGCCTTGGTCAACTCGATGATCTCGCGCAGATGGGGGGCGAAGATGCTGAAATCGGCCTTGGCCCGGGCCTCGGCCCACACCTGTTGCGAGATCACGACAACGCGGGTGAAGCGTTCCACGAATTCGGCGGGCAGTTTCGTGGTCCGATCGTATTCGCGTCGCCATTCGCGCACATTCACCGCGACATCGCTAAGGGGATCCGATACGAGGTCGCTCTCCTCCACCGCGGCCAGCAGGTCGTTGATGGCGGGATCGGTGGCCTTGCGATGGAGCTGGCCCGAGAGATAGGCTTGCATCTCGGCCCGCCATGGGGCGCCGTTGCGGGGCATATTCACTTCTTGATCCCAGCTCAGCACAGCCTGGGCCGTGCCGAGATAGGCGATCTCTTTCGAACGTTGTACGAGTTCTTGATAAGCTTGTACGGGAGTCATTG
>DUEQ01000535.1 GCA_011192085.1 Caldilineae bacterium | reverse complement strand
TTTTACGCTTGACGCCCGGTCATCAAATGAGGCCTGTTCCAAAGCAACATGCGTCATCAACCAGGATGCCTAAGCAGTTACGATAATGTCTAAAGATAGCCCAGGCCGCGCAGGTGTTTCTGTAGGTCCTCATCCAGTTCGGGCGGGGGCGCGGCTTCGATCAGGGGAGGATGGTTGGCCAGCCAGGCGTCGAGCGCGGCGGTCAGGTCCTGGACGCGCTGGGGCCGATGGGCGGCCAAATTCACAGTCTCGCCGGGATCGTCGGCGAGGTCATAGAACCAGATGTCGCCCCGGTTGCTGCGGATGAGTTTGACGCCCGCCTGGATGAAGGCGTCGTAGGTGCGATCGTAGCCTTTGCTGGCTGGATCGAAGCCAGGATGGCGACGGGCGAAGCGGTGACGGTGGGGCGCGGTGTATTGGATGATTTGCGGCGGAGGGGTTGCCGGGGAGGAGGCGAGGAGGGAGCGGCCCGTCAGGCTCGCGGGGGGCGCGGCTCCCGCGAGGTCCAGGAAGGTGGGCAGGAGGTCGGTGTGTTGGACGGGCGAGTCGTCGTCGCCCGGAGCCAGCGCGTGGGGATAGTGGATAATGAGGGGGACGTGGGCCAGGGTCTCGCACACGCAGTACTGATGGTCCATAAGGCCGTGGTCGCCGATGTTCTCGCCATGATCCGCGGTGACGACGACCATCGTGTCCTCCAGCGCGCCTGCGCTGTCCAGGAACCCAAGCATGTCGGCAAGCATGTCGTCCACATAGGCGATCTCCGCGTCGTAGAGCGCGCGCAATCCCGCGAAATCCTCGGGCGTCATGGAGACTTCGCCCGCCATGTAGGCCCACGCGTCCTGGTTTGCGGCTCGGGCCCGGCGCAGAGCGTCTCGGTCCAGCAGGCGTTCGGCATAGCCTTTGGGCGGGCGATAGGGCAGGTGGGCGTCGAGATAGAGCCCGAAGAGAAAGAAGGGGCGCTCGGGATCGCGTCGCGTCTTCCACCATGTGCGCAGGTAGGCGTTCAACTTGCGCGCACCTTTGTCCGAACGCTCCAACAATCCCTTGCGCAGAGCTTTCTCCCACCAAGGAAAGGGGGCTTTGCCCATGCCTGGAAAGATGCGCCACAGCGCGTAGAAGACTTCGAATCCCCGGTCCAAACCGAAATGGGGCCCCACCCAGGCGTTGGTGGAGAAGGCCACGGTCTGATAACCGGCCCAGGCCAGGCGCTCGGCCATGGTGGGAATGCGCTCATCCAGCCAACGGGTCTCCACATTGACGCCGTGCTGCCGGGGATGCAGGCCTGTGAACATGCTGGCATGGCTGGGCAGGGTCCAGATGGCGGCGCTGCGGGCCTGGGTGTAGCGGCGGCTGTTCTCGGCCAGGCGGTCTAACGCGGGCGTCACGGGGCGGGGGTTGCCGAAGGCGTGCAGGCCATCGAACCGCACGCAATCGAGGACGAGGAGGATGATGTTCGGGCGCATGGGATGGGGGAGAATGGAGATTGGAGATTTGTGGTCGTGCACTGTATACC
This sequence comes from Caldilineae bacterium, assembly GCA_011192085.1. Taxonomy (GTDB): domain Bacteria; phylum Chloroflexota; class Anaerolineae; order J102; family J102; genus M2005. The sequence continues at coordinate 9,347 of DUEQ01000535.1, read as the reverse complement.
ATGAGCTGGGGCGGTTGCCAAGTTTGGACGCCCCAGGTTGCGAATTGCCCCGATCTGATCTAAAGTTAGACCGCCTACGCATTTCAGGAAGGAGGCTCGATGTCTCATGGAAGACGCTTTTTTGCTCGCACAGATCCTCAATCGAGGGGTGCTTCTCTTCTTTTTTGCGCTCACGCCCATGCTGACCATCCTGGCTTGGATGGGGCCGCGAAGGCGGGCGCGCTCACCTTTGGAGAAGGGGATTTGGGCGTTGGCGTGCATGGTTCCCATCATGGGCCCCCTGGCCTTCTGGAGCGTGAATCCTCAGTCGCAAGTCTGAACAGCGTCTTGAACCGCGGCGGGGCATGGTCCATCGACCACCTGCGTCCGCCCCATCTCATCATCCCAGGAGCGATCCATGTCCGACTACGATGTCATCGTCATTGGTTCAGGCGCAGGGGGCCTGGCCGCAGCCGTCCCCCTGGCCCAGGCAGGAAAGAGGACGCTTGTTCTAGAGCAACACGAGATTCCCGGCGGCTGGAGCCAGACATTCACCTTGAACGGCTATCGATTCAGCCCAGGCGTGCACTACATCGGCGAGCTGGATGAAGGGGGCTGGCTGCGCTCGGTGTATGAAGGCCTGGGCGTCTCCCGCGACCTGATTTTCTTCGAACTGAATCCTGACGGCTTCGATCACGTGTTTTTGGGCGAGGAGCGGTTTGATATGCCAAAAGGCAAGGCGCGGCTGGCCGAGCGGCTGAAGGCTCGGTTTCCTCGCGAGGCCAGGGGCATCGACGGCTATCTGGATGCGGTGGAGAGCCTGATGCGCCAGGTCAACCAGTTGGGTCAGGTCAGCGGTCCGGTCGGGGCCATCAAGGCCGCGCCCAGCGCGCTCTCGGTGCTGCGATGGTACAAGAAGACGGGTGGCGATCTGCTGGACGCGTTCATCTCCGATCCCAAACTCAAGGGGATTCTCTCCGCCCAGTCAGGGGATCACGGCCTGCCCCCCAGCATGGTCTCGGCGTTCGTGCATGCGGGCGTGACCCGGCACTATTTCAATGGCGGCTACTACCCCCGCGGCGGGGGCGGCGCCATCCCCAAGGCGTTCGTGCGGGCGCTAAAACGGGCGGGCGGAGAGATTCGGCTGCAAACGCCTGTGAAGCGCATCCTGCTGGAGGGAAAGCGGGTCGCGGGGGTGGAGACCGCGGCCGGGGAGGTCATCACCGCGACCACGGTCATCAGCAATGCAGACCCGGAAGTCACCTTCGGCAAGCTCATCGGGCGGGAGCATCTTCCCGAGAAGCTGCGCAAGAAGCTGGACCGGGTCCGATACTCGGTCTCCTGTCTCAGCCTCTTTTTTGCAGTGGATATGGACCTGAAGGCCGCGGGGCTGGATTCGGGCAACTATTGGTTTTATGACAACGAGGACGTGGATGGGCTTTACCAACTAGGCCTCACCGATGAGGTGCTGAATCTGCCCGAGCCGCCCGCGTTCTTCCTGACAGTGACCACCCTCAAGGACCCCACCAAGATGCATCATGGGCGTCACACCCTGGAGATGTTCAGCTTCGTGGGCTATGATGCGTTCGAAAAGTGGGCGGGCACGAGGCCCGGCCAGCGTCCTGACGATTATGAGGCCATGAAGGAGGAGCTGGCGGAGCGGATGTTCCGGGCGTTGGAGAAACGCATTCCGGGCATCAGCCAGCGCGTCGTATTTTGGAGCCTGAGCACGCCGCTGACCAACGAATTCTACATCAACGCCACCCGTGGCAGCCTGTATGGCACGGCCAAGACGCCCGATCAGGTGGGGCCGGGCGGGTTCGGCGTCACCACACCCTTCGAGGGGCTGCTCATGGTGGGGGCCAGCACCCTCAGCCATGGCATCGCGGGGGTGACAGGCACGGGCCTGGCCGCGGCCCGACACGTGTTGGGCGCGCGCACCCGCGACCTGCTCACCCAAAATGGCCCCCCGCTGCAAATCTATCCTGCGGATGACATGCGCCCATAGCTGAAGCGCTGCGCCCGCGCGCGGTCCGGGGGATGCGTCCGGCGTGAGCGCTTGGCGGCGCCCTCCGCCCTCTCTGAACTCGCGCCTTTGAAATCGCCATCCCACGCACCCCTTCTCCTCACACACCATCGGATGAACGCCAAATGACCACCTATCATTTCGCCAAACGCATTCGCTTGCCCCTCTTCGCGCTGGCGATCCTCGCTGTCAGCTTCATCATGGCTGTGAAGCCAGGCTATTCGCAACGGGGCCAGGAACCCGAGAGAGTCGATGAAATCATACCCTTCAGCAGACGCCTGAACTGGAGGCCGGGACTGGACATCCCCTACCGATCTGTGGTCGTCAATGTAACCGACTATGGCGCCCGCCCCAACGACGGGCGCGATGACGGCCCCGCGATCCAGGAGGCCATCTACGCAGCTCGGGATATGGGCGGCGGCGCGGTCTATCTCCCCGCGGGCGTCTACGACATCAAAACCCGCGCCATCCAGGATGGCGCGCTGAATCTGCCCTCCAACGTGGTCTTGCGAGGCGATGGACCGCAATCCACCACGCTGCTTTTCAACCTCAGCGCATACAGCGAGCCCGTGGCCGGCATCCGCATGCTGGCGTGGAATTACGGGCCTTTCGTCAGCGTCACCGGCGGATACACCCACGGCTCGTGGGCGATCACGGTTGCGGATGCATCGCAGTTCCAGGCGGGGGATTTCGCTGAGATCTTGGAGACCAATGACAGCACCATCAGTAACGAATCGTGGGCCCAAGACGCGGTGGGAGAGATGGTGGAGATCACCCAAGTGGAGGGAAACCGCCTCTATCTGGCCGAGCAGCTTCACTACACCTACGAAGCGGCGCGTCAACCGCGCATCCGTCGGGTGGAGGTGGTTCGCAAGGCTGGGGTGGAGAATCTGCATCTCAAACGGGCGGACCAGGGCTTGGGCCAAATGATCCTCATGTACAATACCGCGGATGTGTGGGTGCGCAATGTGGAGAGCGAATACGTGCGGGAAAGCCATGTCCTCTCCATCAACACCTACCGCTGCGAGATACGGGACAGCTACTTCCATGATTCCTGGGGCTATGGCAGCGGCGGCCAGGGCTACGGCGTCAACCTGGAAAAGCACACCACGAGCTGCCTGGTCGAAAACAACATCTTTCGAAATTTCCGGCACGCGATGGTGGTGCAGGTGGGAGCCAGCGGCAATGTCTTCGCCTACAACTATGCCACCGACAGGCATTTCTCCTATTTCACCGACGTTTCGGTGCATGGCCATTACCCCTCCTACAACCTCTTCGAGGGGAACATCATGGCGGAGGTGAACAGCTCCGACGCGTGGGGCGCGTCGGGGCCTGGCAACACCTTCCTGCGCAATTGCGTGCAGCAAGAAGGCATCCAGCTCAAGCATCAGTCCCACACCCATAACCTGGTGGGCAATGTGCTGGGCTATTACCCCAACAGCATCCGCATCGATCCCGATGTGCTGGACACGCTGGTCCATGGCAACTACACCGATGGCGCGCTGCAATGGGATCCCGCCATCGCCGATCACAACATCCCCTCCAGTTACTATCTTTCGAGCAAACCCTCATTTTTCGGCGGCATGCAATGGCCCTCCATCGGCCCGGACATCGACACGAACTCCAACGACTGCGTCAATCCGGCCCAGCAGCGCTGGCTGCAACAGGCCACGCCCACCCCCACGCCCAAGGGGCAGAAGCTGGTCGAACTCGCGCCCGCGGCCGACGCCTTCATCAGCGAATGGTTCCCCGATGACAACTTCGGAGGGGCGACGGCCTTGCGGGTGCGCAGCGGCGAGATCGAACAGGCCTTGCTCCGCTTCGACCTCGTCGCCCTGCCAACAGACATCATCCTGGACGAGGCCCAACTGCAACTGACGGTCACCAACCGCTCCAACAACAATCCCATGACCGTCAAAGTGTACCCATTGCGGCGACGCTGGGCGGAAGATGAAGTCAACCAGAGTCAGGCCCGCAGCGGCGCGGCGTGGGAGGAGTCAGGCGCGAAGGGCGTTGGCGATCGGGATTGGACGCCCGCGGTCGCCCAGGCCTTGCCCGCCAGCGGCCCAGTGCGCATCGATGTGACATCCCTCGTGGCGACATGGCTGGCCGACCCGGCCAGCAACGAGGGCGTTATCCTGTCCGGCTACTCCGAAGGCTCGGTGTACTACGCCCTGGGCAGCAAAGAGGGGGACGCGGACCAGCGGCCGCAATTGTTGGTGCGCTACCGACCGCAGCCCACGCCCACCGCAACTCCCACCCTCACCCCCACGCCCTCCCCGACGCCCACTGCCACCGCGTCGCCCACGCCCTCCCCAACGCCCACCGCCACCGCGTCGCCCACGCCTTCCCCTTCGCCAACCCCCACATCGACRCCCTCGCCCACGCCCACCCTCACCCCCACGCCCACGCCCATCATCTACACCGTCAAACCGGGCGACACCTACTTCGGCATTGCCGGACGTTTCGGCATCGACCTGGACACCTTGCTCGCGGCCAATCCCGATGCCAGCGCCGCCTCCCTGCAACCCGGCCAGACGCTGCTCATCCCCGCGGTCGCCGCGCCTTTCGAACCGCTGCCCACGCCCGAGCCCCTCAGCGGCCTCATTAACTACGCGGTGGAGCCGGGGGACACGGTCGAAGCCATCGCCATCCGCTTTCAGGTGGACCCGACCGTCATTCTTGAGAATAACGACATCCCCGACCCCAACCAACTGCAAGTGGGCCAGGTGCTGATCATCCCCGTGGGCACGATCACGCCCACCGCGGCGCCGGGCCCCACAGCCACGCCCACGCCCCACGCGCATCCCCCCCAGCTCATCAGCCCCCCCGACCGCGTGGTCTATGTGGGGGAGCCAGGCCCTCTGCTGCGTTGGATTGCGGACCGCATTCTGCCCGAGGATGTGTGGTATCAGGTGGGCCTGGCCTACGCGGATAGCCATCTGCCCCAACCCGAGCCTATTCTGACCAAGGCCTCCAGTCATCGCCTGGATGAACGCCTGCGCCCCCCTCTCACCGCCGGGTCCCCGGAGATACGCTGGTGGGTGCGCCTGGTGCGCGTCCTGCCCGATGGCGAGATCCTCCCCGTCAGCCCCCCCTCACCCGTACGCTCGCTGGCGTGGCGGTGATGTATGGGGCCATTGACAAACCCCCGCGGGCGGCTTACAATGCCATCAGACGGATCCGCCCGCGGCCGATACCGATGAACATGGCAACGCTGATGACGCGGATGCTTCGCACGCCAGGGGTCAGAGATCGGAGGTCAGCGGTCTGAGGATGCCTGTTCTGACCTCGGACTTCAGACCTCAGACCTCCGGCTGTTCTGCGTTCATCGGCGTCCTACCATTATTTTCAGCACAGGAGAACACTCGTGCCCAAACTTTTTCTCATTCACTGGGACGACAGCGAGATCGAAGCATATGCTGAGGAGCTGCGCGCGCTGGGCTGGGAAGTGGAATTCGAAGCCATGGATGGAGCGCTGGCCTATCGTCGCGTCAAGGCATGGCAGCCCGACGTGGTCGTCATCGACCTGCGCTATCTGCCCTCCCATGGCCGCATGACGGGCATGATCCTGCGCAAAGCCCCAGCCACCTGGGAGGTCCCTCTCCTGTTTGTGAACGGCAAGCCCGAAGATGTCGAAAAAACCCGAGACACCGTCTTCGACGCGGAATTCGTCACCCGCGAGGAGTTGCCCCAGGTGCTGGAGACGATCAAAGAAGGGAGAAGCCTGTCGGGATTGGGAATCAAGGACTGACCACCGCGCCCGCCTTGATGACTGTAGCGACGGGATTCGCGCCGAAGGCATAGGCGAGATGGCGGTAATCGCGGACATTGAGGATGAGGATATCGGCCCGCTTGCCCGGCTGGAGCGAGCCAACCTCCTCCCCCAGGCCCACTGCGTAAGCCGCGTTGATGGTGGCCGCGTTCAGGGCCTCCGCGGGGAGCAGGCGCTGATAGCGAGTGGCGATGGCCATGACCATGGGCAGGGAAGGGCAGGGCGCGGAGCCGGGGTTGATGTCGGTGGCCAGGGCCAGGGCCGCGCCCGCGTCAATGAGCTTGCGCGCATCCGCGAAATGGCAACTACCCAGGTTGAAGTTCACCGCGGGAATGACCACACCCACGGTGTCGGACGCGGCCAGACGTTCGATCTCCGCATCGGGCGTCACATCGAGATGGTCTACGGACACCGCACCCAGCGCCACCGCCAGGCTCACCCCGCCTAGATTCTCGAATTCATCCGCGTGGAGCTTGGGGAGCATACCGTGGACCTTGCCCGCCTCCAGCACACGGCGACTCTGAGCTGCGTCGAACACGCCCGCCTCGCAAAAAGCGTCGCAAAAGAAGGGTGTTCCCTGCCGGGCGAAGTGACTGCGAGCATACCAGGCCGCGGCCGCAGGGATCATGGCCCCCACAACAAGATCGATGTAGGCGTCGGCGCGGCCTGCGAATTCGGGCGGGACAGCGTGCGCGCCCAGGAAGGTGGGGACCAGCGTGGCGGGATGGGATTGATCTAGACGGGCGATGGCCTCCAACAGCTTGAGTTCGGCCTCCACGCTCAGCCCATACCCCGTCTTCACCTCCACCGTGGTCGTTCCCAGGGCCAGCATGGCGTCCAACCGCTGGCGGGTCTCGGCCACGAGCTGATCGACATCCGCCTCGCGCACCGCGCGCATGGTGCTGACAATGCCCCCGCCCGCGACCATGATCTCCATATAGGTCGCGCCCTGAATGCGCATCTCGAACTCGGCCACCCGGTCACCCGCGTAGACCACATGAGTGTGCGCGTCCACAAAGCCGGGCATGACCACATGCCCCTGGGCGTTGAGGGTGACCCGAGCATCGTAGCGGGCCTCCAGCGCTTCGTTTTCCCCCACATCGAGGATGACCCCATCCTTCACCGCCACGGCCCCATCCTCCATCGCGCCCACATCGCGCATGGCGTCGCCCCGTTTGGGGCCGTCGCTGGCGCAGGTGAGGAGTTGACCGGCGTGGGTAATGAGCAGGTCGATCTGAGACACGGCAATCTCCATACAAAAAAGCCGCCCTTGCGGGCGGCTCAGGCTCCACCGCCTGGACTCGAACCAGGAACCAGCCGGTTAACAGCCGGCTGCTCTGCCAATTGAGCTACGGTGGATCATGCAATAGCATAGGTATTGTATTCAGGTGAGGGGGGTTTGTCAAATGGCGGGGGTGGGTGCAACGCGCCCTGCTGCGCCTATTTCCTGCGCGAGGCGATGGTCACGCGCCAGGTGAAGATGATGAGCAGGATCAGAAGCGCGCCCAGAAGCCAAGAGAGGGGAGAGATTTGATGGTGGTCGGGAGGATTCGCCGCGACGTCCGCAGCTTTCGATTCCTTGGCCTCATTCGCCATGGCGTCACCCTCTGCGCTTTCAACTATCCGGACCACGGCCTGCTCGTCCGCGGCCATGGCGTCGACCGGCGCTTCCGCGACTTCGAGCGCCGCGACAGGGGCTTCCTCCAAGGTTGCAGGAGGCGCGCTCGTTGGCTTAGACAGGGACCGCCCCCGGGGCGCAGGGAGCTCTGCGGGCCTCTCCACGACCACGGTGGCGATAAGGGGCGCGGGCGCCTCGGCGGCGGGAGCCTCTCGGACTATGGAAACGGGAGGCGTTGACAGACCGGTCATGGAAAAGATGGCCAGGTTCGCGCCAGGAAGGGCTAAGGAAAAAACGAACAGCACAGCCGCTAGGAGGGTGGCCAGGGGGGCGAGTCGGGGCATCCACCGCTGCCAGAAACCGGCCCCCTGCCGTCCCTGCCCATGCGCTCCGGCGGCCAGAACCTGCCCTTCGGATAGAGTCATTGGTCGGGGAACCACCACCGCGGGCGCGCTTTGCAGCAGATGCACCACCGATTGCAGCGCCTCCAACCGCTCCTGCAATGCGGGGTCGCCCATCAGCGCCCTTTCCACGCGGCGAAACTCCGCATCACTGACCTGGCGGTCGATGTAAGCGGAGAGCAATTCGTCGGGGATGGAGGGAGTCGGTTTCATTGGCGAGTCGATTCCACGCTGGCTCTAGTAGGGAAACGATAACGGGCGGGCAAAAGTTCCTGATGGGCCTGCATCACATCACGCAACTTGGCCCGGGCCCGACTAAGACGGGATTTAACGGTGCCGATGGAGATGCCCAGGATGTCGGCCGCCTCTTCATAGGAGAAGCCCTGGATATCCACCAACGTCACCACCGCCCGCTGGTCGTCGTTGAGCTGATGAATGGCCCACTGAATCATCTGATTCAACTCCTGGCGCTCCACATAGCGCTCGGGCCCCTCGCCCCGATCACGAAGCCCGGGGGAGCTCTCCCCCACCGTCTCCAACGCCTCATCCAAACTGTCTCTGGGCTTGCGCCTGGCCGATCGCAGATAATCGTAACAAGTGTTCGTCACGATGCGAAGCATCCAGGGCTTGAAAGCCCCGCCCCGGAACCCTCCAATCGCCTTGTAGGCCTTGATGAACGCGTCCTGGGTGGCGTCAGCAGCCAGATCGGGATCGCCCAGAATGCGGTAGGCGACATTGTACGCCAGATTCTGGTAGCGCAGCACCAATTGATTGAATGCGGGCAGATCGCCTTTCTGGGCGGCGGCGATGAGTTGCGATTCATCCATGAGGGCTTGACGAACGGGCGAGAAGCCATTATACTTAATAGTTGCAATGCCGAAGTGGCGGAATAGGCAGACGCGACGGTCTCAAAAACCGTTGAGCATTAGGCTCATGTGGGTTCGAGTCCCACCTTCGGCACCTGATTGCAAGCCGTTCTATTGGTCGAAACAAGGTCGTCATCCATTATAACACACCTGGTGCAGGAGCCAGAGAGAGGCTTTCCATGCGAACCGATGTTTCGGATGAAGGCAAGCGCCATCTCGGCTCCTCTTTCTTGTCTTTAGCGCCCTCTGCACACCCTGAAGAAGGCCATCCTTTCCTCGCCCTATGAAAAAGAAAAAAACCAGCCTTTGGCTGATCGCCCTCGTCGGTATCCTCGCGGGGTTTTTTATGGGACTCTGGGCGGGGTCCCAATTGGCGCCGCGCATGCAGGCCGCGCAACTGAGCGATCTAACCGGTGAAGAACAAGACCAATATGTGACTCTCGTGGCGTTGGGCTACGACGCCACGAGGGATTTCGAAAACGCTCAGGCTCAGCTCGACCGCCTCGAAGCGCCCAACCAGGCGTTGCTGGTCTCGGGCGTGCTGGAGCGCGCGGCCAAAAGCGGCGCACCCCCGGGTTATCTCACCGCGCTGGCGCGATTGGCCCTGGCCCTGGGCGCGCCCGAAGCCGCGCTGAAGCCCTATCTGCCCACGCCCACCCCCACCCCCACGCTCGAACCCACG
>DUEQ01000534.1 GCA_011192085.1 Caldilineae bacterium | reverse complement strand
TGCCGGGCAGGAAGAACAAACCATCCACGCCCACAGCGACGACACCCTAGCCGCTGTGCTGCGCAAGTTCTTCAACTACCATCCAGCGCTGCGGGAGGAGTTTTTCGAGGTGGCGTGGCGGGCGCCCGAAGAAGATGTCGAGGCGACTTGGTCCACCGACTTCGAAAAGGTTTACATCCCTCGCGAAGGCCCCTACTGGCGCATCTTGCTGAATGGCAAAGAAGTGCGCTACGCCGGCGGTTTCGATCAACCCATCCACGCGGGCGACGTCATCGCCTTCTTCCCGCCCGGACGCTAATCCCCCTTCATGACCACCCGATTTTAGAGCGACGCGTTCCGCGCTCGCTCTCTTTCTTTGTTCATAATCTTAACCATGTCCGATGCCACCCCTCGCAAATTCGCCTTCCTCGCAGTTCTCATCCTGGTCCTGGCAGGTTCAACGGGTTCACTCTTGCGGTTCGCACTGGTCTACGGCATGCCTCCAGGTTGGGGCGAGTTCCGCAATGTGGTGCACGCCCACAGTCACACCATGTTTGGCTGGGCCATCCTGGCGCTAATGGCGCTGATCTGGCATCATTTGCCAAACCTGACGGGCCGGGGACTTCCGCGCGGGGTGCGCTGGCAGATGGCCGCCACCTTCATCTTCTCCCTGCTCCAGCTCCCCGCGTTCTGGCCCAACGGCTATCATTCAACCCAGATCGGCTCGGCCCAGTTGCCCCTGGGGGCCATCAGTGCCGGATTCGCGGGACTCACCTGGTTCTGGTTCATGGGGTTGTACGCCTGGATGATGCGCGGGGTCAGGGAGCGCCCTCTGGCCCTCAGGCTATGGAACTGGGCGGTGGTGGTGCTGCTCATCGCCAGCCTGGGCGCGATGGCCGAACCGGGATTGCTGATCATGCAGGTGGAGAATCCTTTCATCAAGCATCTCTTCCTACACTTGTTCCTGGATTTATTCACCACAGGTTGGCTGTTGCTCGCCATCTTTGGGGCTTTGTGGGCGCAATTGGAGGGAAAGACCTCGCCCGGGGGCTGGCTGCCTGCCGCCGCCCTGGCGTTGTTCATCCTTCCCACCTTCCTGCTGGGCATGCCCCCCGACTTGCTGTCGCCGGGGCTCTATTGGGTGGCGGCGCTCTCGAATCTGGTCGTGGCGGGCCTGGTGGGGCTGCATCTGCTCCGCTTCTGGCGTCGGCGAGATGAGCTGCCTCCCCTGGCGCGCTTTGGCATGTTGGGGTTGGTGGTGCAGATCGGCGCCGCGGTGATGATGCTAAGCCCTCAGGTGTGGAGTTGGGGCGTGGGCGCGCTGCGCATCTATTACCTGCACGACCTGTTGCTGTTATGGGCGTCCAGCGCCCTGATGGGATTGCTCATCTCCCAATTCGGAAGCCGAAACGCAGCCTGGCAATGGTGGATGGAGGTCCTATGGATGGCGGGCGTGGGGCTAATGTGGCTGGCCCTCCTGGCGGGAGGATTCGCCCCCTGGCTACCCATCTCGGGTCGCATATTTCTCGTGGTCGCGGCTTGGGCCAGCGCGATCAACGTCCTGGCTGCGATCCTAGCCTTGAGATTCTTTTGGCGGCGAGAAATGATCACTGATTAAAGCATTTTCATCGGCAGCGGCGCGCTAACGCCCGTGGGCCGATGGTCGCGCCAACCGATAGATGGTCACCCCCGGATTCTGATACACGATCTCCGCCCGGCCCGACTGCACCCAGACGTCGAACTTGGCCAGTTGCGCGGGCGTGAAGAGGATGCGCTCCAACGGGCCCACATACACATAGTTGATGTGGAACTCCTCGGCAATCCGCCACGCCCGTTCGGCATCCGTGGTCTCCCAAAATTCCCGCGCGGTTTGCTCTCGCCGCCCCACCTGCCAGCCGTAGCGCTGTTCGCCCTGATGCTGCCCCAGCAGGATGGGCAGGCCCGTCATGGAGCCGACGCGCAGCCCGCCCGCGCGATAGTAATCATACCCCACATTTTTCCCATCGACCTGATACCAGGAGGCGGGGGGCTCCGCCACCACGGGCGTGCCGGTCACATGGTCTTGCAGCCAGCGAATGGCGTCGTAGTCATATTTCAGTTCGACGATGTATCGGGCGTCGGGCCAACTGTATTCGCCCACTGACATGTACGCCATGCCGTCCAGGGTGGTGCGAGGCGGTCTCGGGCCGGGAAAACGGTCGTTCACCCGACTTTTCGTTCCCAGCCCCAGAAATACCAACCCCAGCGCCAACAATATCCCCAGCAGCGCGTACCAGACCCCACGCCAGAGCTTCCCCCAACCCGCTATCCTCTCAGCCAACCAAGGCAGGGACGCGCCCGCGGCCACGCCCAAAATCACCCACGCCTGGATATAAAACTTGAACAGGGTGTTCATGCGATACCATTCGCCGTGGGTCTTGCTGAAAAAGCCTGGACCGCAGCCGCACAGGAAATCCTTGAGATAGATGATCTCCACGCCCAGCAGGATGATCAGGCCCGTGAAGAACAGGGCGTTGATAAACTGATCCTCAGGCGTGACCTTCTTGCGGAAGAGAAACAGCCCGATGAACGTGGTCGGAACCAACAGGATGGCGATGACCTCATACCCGAAGGCGGCCAGCGCGACTGCGAGGGCCACGGTCAGCGCCATGATGGCCTGGGTCATAGACAGATCCCAGCGGCGCTGCACCAGCGCGTCGAAAAAGTCGAGGAATCGGGCGCTGCGGTCGAAATGGCGGAATAGGCCCGAGAGCCAGGCGAGGCCCAGCACATCGCCTGGGCGATAGAGGAGCATGACCGCCAGGTAGCTGATGGCGATGAAAATGAAGAAGCCCCAGATGCGCAGCCACGGGCCAAGACCGGTCTTGGCATAGGTCAGGGCCACGCCTGTCTGGAACACCGTGGTGTAATGGCTGTAGAAGGGCAGATAGAGGAGGATGGAAGCGCCCGCCAGGTAGAGAATGAAAAACGTGGTGCGGAGCATGCGGATGTGGCCATAAATGCGCCATTCCCGCAACAGCCAGGCCAGCGCGCCTAGCCCCAGATAGGTGGGAAGGTCCCAAGTATTGGTGGCCCCGATCGCCCCCAGCACCAGGGGCATCAGCAGGAACGCGCCCCGTTTCCTGATTACTGAATACGCCAGCGCCAGGAACAACACCGTAAAGGGAATCCCCATCATGTGCGGGTGCAGGTCCGCGAAGAGGAAGGACCAATAGGGAAATTCGTTGATGGTGTAGGGGATAATGCGGGAGATATCCCAGTAGTTGTACGCGGGCAGGGGCGTCTGGCCCGAGAATGCGGCGGGGATGGCCGCCAGGGCCCGCACCAGCGTCTCCAGCCCCGGCATGGGGGAAGTGAACTGGCTGGGACTGATCTGAGCCAGGTTGCGGATGAAGGCCAGGCCGCCCTCGAGATTGCTCATCAACGCCACAATGACTCCGGCCAGGAAACCCGCGCCCAAACCATCCTGCCAGCGCCCATCCCGGCCTCGCAGCCGGGAGGAGAGGGTGTAGGCCAGGCTGAACACGCCCGCAAACGTCAGGGCGAAGAGGGTGGGGATGGCCAAGTTGAAAGCGATGGTGGGCTTCAGGCCCGTCAGCTTGATAAGCGCGGCCAGGAGTTGATAGCCGTAATAGTAATAGTTCATGATCCCGCCCGCGAAGTAAGGGTCATAGGGCGGGAAATAGGGCGTCTTCAACACCGCGTTGAGGAACGCGAACTCCATGAACTTCTCCCCGCCAAACCAGGGATGCCACAGGTCTGGGTTCAGCAGGCGGATGAAGAGGAAGAACAGGAAGGCCGCGGTAAACACCCCTTCCAGGATCAGGATTAGGCCCCTACGTTCACGCCAGAACGCGACCATGGCCTCCCGCTGGCGTCGCCAAAGCAGGTAGGAAAGAGTAGCCAGGAAGACCAGCGCCAGAATGTAAGGAATAAGATTATTGATGAGAAGGTGGAAGGATGCCAGCATCCAGCTTATCCAAGCAAGCAAGATGAGTCCCAGCGCCCGGGCGAACGCGTAACCCCGATCCCGCAGGCTCCCGAACACGGCAAAGGCGACGGGCCAAGCCAGAACCTGCAACCCCAGCAGCGCCAGCCACCAGATGACCGCGGAGGCCAGGCTGCTCTCCCGCAGGGGATTCCAGGCGATGCGCCCCACATCGGGAAGCGTGTCCACCGGCTGATCCAACAGCAGATTCTTTTCCTCCTCCGGGCCGCCCGACGCCTTCTTTCCGCCCAGCAGGCCCAGAGAGAATCTGCTCAGCAGACTGCCTTTGCCCTCCTCATCCCCCGTGTAGTAGGGGATGGCCTGCTCCCACAGCCCGCCTAGGAGCTGATCCCACTCCGCATCGCTCAAATCCCGCACCTTCTTGAAGATGAGGGTGCGGGGATGGTCATAGACCCAGAAGCTCTCATCCGCGCTCTGGTCGGGGATCTCGATACCGAACAATTTGGGATAGGTGTGGAAATCCCCCACCAGCTCATAGCCCAGCTTGCCCTCGAACAGCAGCTTGTAGAACTGGATGCTCATGGGATAGCGTTCGGGCAGATGGGGCAGCGCGCCATAGAGCCGCTTGGTGGCGAGGACGTAGTAATCCCCCTCCCGCATGTTCTGCTTGATGATCTCGAACTTCTGCGGCGCGTCCTCCTCATACATGGGCATGGTGACGCTCTTCCACCCATGCGCGGCCGGATACCCGCCCGGCATGGGCAGATGCAGCGGCATGCCCTCTTCCCAATGCTCGGTGATAATCGTGCTGCCATCGGGGATGTTCGCGTACATCCACTTGGACGCGGTGATGAAGGGATGCTCGGTGCGATACACCCCATTCACAAAGGCCAGGGCCCAGAGGATGGTGGGAATGAGCACGACCAGGCCCAGGGCCCAGAAGAGCCGCTTCGCCCGCCGCTCGGGCGCGGTGAACACTTCTTCGGGGATGGGCTCAGCTGTGGGAGATTCGGCAGGAGATTCATCGAGATTCGTCGAGATTGCCGGCGATTCCATGTCCGACATTCGGCTTTGGACATCGGACTTCGGACCTCGGACCCCGGACCTCGAACTTCGGCTCCCCACAATCCACAAGGCCAGCGACCATAGCATGCCCGCGCCCAACAGGCTAAGCAGCGGATCCACCGGCGCCATGTAGCGGTTGAACTTGGCCAGAAAACTGCCGGTGATGAGGAAATAAGGAACCAGCCAGGCCAGGATGATCCACACGCCCGGCTGCGCCCGGCCCAGCATCGCCCTCATGATGGCCCAGCCAAAGCCCAGCCAACCCACGATCCCCAGCAAGATGCCCATGCCCCACAACACCTGCTGCTGGACGAAGTAGAGATAGGGCGTCGTGCCCCGATATTGGCGGGTGAAGGGAAAGTCAGCCTCCCCCCGGGCCATCGCGCCCTGCTCCTTGATGACGAACTGATAGAAGGATTTCCAGTCGAGGATGGCGAAGGGCGAGGTGATGAAGAAGGCGAGCAAGGCGACGAACAGCGCGGCCGCGGCCAACAGCCATCCCGGCGCGCTGCGCACATCCTCTTCCCTGGCCTGGCGATAGGTGAGGATGAGCCCGGCGATGACGGGCGCGGCCAGCACGGGCAGAGCGCTGAACTTGGAAGCCACAGCCAGTCCCGCCATGACCCCGGTTAAGATCGCATACCCCCACCCACCCGTATCCAGCATCTTGATGGCGAAGTAGAGGGTGATGACCAGGAACGTGGCGGAGATGGGGTCCACCGCGAAGAAGTGGGAAAGCTGGATCTGCTGTACGGTGAACGCGGCGAAGGCCGCGGCCAGCAAGCCCACATGCACATTCCACAGCCGCCTGCCCAGCAGAAAGAGAAACAGCACCGTCAACGTGTCGAAGATGGCCACCAGCACCCGTCCCACCCAGGCATAGCCAGGCGACCCATTGGCGATGCGCATCATGTCCACATACTTTTCGGGCGCGCCCAAGCTTTCGGCCAGGGGAGCCAGCTTGGGCGCGAGATGCCCGGCAGCCACCAGCAAATAGAGGGGGAAATGGCCGTAGGTGTAGGAGCGCTTGCGCCCGCTGCCCAGATCATTGAAGGGATTGAGGGGCGAGCGAGCCACATCGAGGATGAGGGAGGAATCCTCGGGCCAGCGGATGGTGGGGGCGTAAAAGGCGATGGTGGAGCGCTCATCCGGGTGGGGAAGCTGTCCATCGGCCCAATCCACGTTATAGGTGCGCAGCGCGAACCCGGCCAAGAGGATGAGGGCCAGGAGAAGGTAGGGAATGAGGCGACGGAGGGAGGTCATTAAGGGGGTGGTGCCAGTAATCAGTGATCAGTGGCGTTACAGATATTGGCCGATGAGAAGCTGGTATTTGCCTTTGAGCTCCTGGGGAATCTTGTCGCGGCTGGTGATGATGGCGTCCTTTAACGCGTCGGCATAGGGGCTGGGCGGCGCATCTTTCAGCAGTTTGATAGCGTTGAGGGTGGCCTGCTGCGCGGCCGCCGCGTTTTCCAACAGAGTCTTGATCACCATCTCCACGGTGACGGGCTCCTCGCTCTCGTGCCACACATCATAGTCAGTGACATGGGCGATGATGGCGTAGGACATGCCTGCTTCACGGGCCAGGAAGGCTTCGGGGATGGCAGTCATGCCGATGATATCGAAGCCCAATTGGCGAAATACGCGGCTTTCCGATTTCGTGCTAAAGCGCGGGCCCTCGATGATGACAAATTCACCTCCTCTGTGCACGGTCTTTCCCGTGGCGGCCACAGCCTCATAGAGCACATCCGCCAGGTAAGGGCAAATGGGATCGGCCAAGGAGACGTGCACCACCAGGCCCGGCTCATCGAAGAAGGTCTGTGAGCGCAGACGGGTGCGGTCGAAGAGCTGATGAGGGATGACGATGTGGCCCGGCTCGATCTCTTCGCGCAGAGAACCGCACGCGTTCATGGAGATGAGGTATTCGACGCCCAGGGATTTGAAGCCCCAGATGTTGGCTCGGGCGTTGAGCGCGGTGGGATGAATGATATGGCCGCGACCGTGACGGGCCAGGAATGCCACGCGCTGACCGTGAACATCCCCCACAATATAGTTGTCGCTGGGGTTGCCGAAGGGAGTCTGGATGGTGATCTCTTCAACGTTGTTCAGGCCGGGCAGATCATAAACGCCGCTGCCGCCAATGACGCCGATGCGAATGGGTTTGGGCATGAGATAATCTCCTTCGTTTAGATGGCTTCTAGGGGAACGTCATGCGCTCGGGCCCACGCCACCCAGTCGGCTGTATCATGCCTGAGAAAACCCTCTGCGAGGATGCGATGAGCTTCCGGGGCGAGAGGATCCTTGGGAAGGTTGAGGACGCGGTCAGCCAGTCGGAGCCAAAAGGCATGTTCCAGCGCGGCCAGGGCGATGTAGCCGTCGCGAGTTTCATAGATATTGTATCCTGCATGGGCTCCTCCCAAAAAATCCCCTTCGCGGGTCATGCCGTAAGCCAGTGGTTCATGGAAAAGCTCAGCGCTCCGACTCAGGGCCACCTGCTGAACGCCTCCGCCTGCGTGGAGGAGAGCCAACGCGGCGATGACCGCCTGCTGCGCGCCCGCCAGGTCCGCATAGAGGCTGCGGGGTAGATGAGGCGGGGCGATCAGACCCGCGCGAGCCTGGTAGGTAAGGTCGTGGCCCGGAACCTCAGCGCCTGCTTCGGGCGACCCCACGATGTTGACAATGGCCAGTCGGGGATAACGATGGCGCAGGATCGCGGGATCAAGCCCCATGCGCGTCAGGGCGGAGGGGCGCTGGGATGTGATGAGGATATGGGCCCGGGCCAGGAGCGCGGCCATGGCCTCCCTACCTGCCTCGCTCTTCAGATCGATGCGCCGCACCTCCACCCCGCGATGCAAGTCCTCGTACCAGGGCTTACAGAAATGCTCGAACGTGTCCCCGGTTGGCGGCTCCACTTTCACGATGTGCGCGCCCTGGGCTTGCAACATCTGCGCGGCCCGCGGCGCGGGCAGATTCAAGCCTGTATTGATGACGAAGATGCCGCGGAGAGGCGTTTTGACGTCTGCCATGGGGGAAAAAGTGAAAAGTTAAAGGTGAAGCATGATGGCGTTCACTGCTGGCGTCAACAAGCAGACCTGCATAGTTACTACCAGGGCACGTCCGGCGCGGTGTCCTCGCCCGAATGCACGCCCAACCGCTTGTACATCTTCACACCATCCCAGGGCTCATCCAAAATGCCGTCGTGGATGGCCCAAGAGCGGCCGCGGATGGTGCGGGCTTGTTCGGTCCTCCGAAATGGGGTGCTGCCATCCAGCCGGGCCCATAGATCGCCTCCTGGTTGAAAACCCTCGTGGATGCGGCGCATAAAGGCCTCGCCCCGACTGTAATGGAAGCCATGGCGCTCGAAGAGGATGGCCGCGTGGTAGAAGAGGGGCTCGACGTCGAATTCGTATTGATGCATGGCCGCAAACACCTGCTCCAGGTCTTGCAGCATGCGTCTGAACTGATGCAAGCCCTGGCGCACTTGGCCCGGAGCCAGTCCAGCCTGCATGGCTGCGATCTCCGCAGGGATGTTGCGCTGGGCCATGCCCCGCAAGGTGGGCGAGCCGTCGGGCATGCGGTCCACATCGAACCGAGGCGCGCGCGGATCGTTCATGGCCACCCAATTCACCGCGATGCGATTGAACGGAGTGTCCGACAGTTCGATCTCCATGAGAGGATCGCGGGGATCGATGTCGTTGAGCAGGCGCAAGGCCCAGGTCATCCCATCCTCGGAATGTGCGGTGTGCACCATGACCTGGCCCGCTTTGTTGCGCAAGGTGATGGGATCGATGCCGAACTTCACCAGCAGATCCACGGGCAGCAAGATGTGGGCCAGGGTGTAGCGGAAACGCTTATCGTGCTTGGGCAGTTCGCGCAGGAAGATGGGTTGGGGCTCTTCAGGCGCGGTGGGGAGGGGCCGCCTGGGCTCCAGCGAGAGGAGAGAGAATTTGGGGATCTCAAACATGGAGGTTGCGTGGTTGTTTCGTCATGCAGTCGCATCGTCGTATCGCGCCACCGACTCTTCCCCCTCTACCAGGCGTTGTCGAAGGTCAGGCCCTGGGCTTCGAGGACGGGGATGAGACGGGCGATAATCTCAGTGTGGGCCTCGTCGTTGGATGCGACCAGGCCGAAATGGCGATGGACGTCAGGTTGGTTGTAGAGGAAGGGACGGCCCCAGCAGTCGGTGACGCGACCGCCCGCGCCGAAGAGGATGGCTTCAGGCGCACAGGTGTCCCACTCCTTCAGGCCCGGCGCGGGATGGAGATAGAGATCAGCCTCACTTCGGGCGATGAGGCCGCACTTCAGGCCCACAGAGCCGGAGATGCGCTCCTTGTCGATGCCCAAGGCCTGCTTGATGGCATCCACGATGGGGTTGCGGTGCGAGCGGCTAACCACCAGGCGCATCTGACTCGGATCCGAGACGTCGCTGACATGAAGTTCGACCCGCCCCTGGGGAGTGGTCAACCACGCGCCTTCGGCCCGAATGCCGCTGTACATGAAATCCTTGACAGGCTGATAGACGACGCCCAACATGGCCAATTCGTCGATAGCCAGCCCCACCATGATGCTGAATTCGCCGTTCCGGGCGATGAATTCCTTGGTGCCATCCAGAGGGTCGACGCACCAGATGGCTTCTTTCTCCAGACGGCCGAGATCATCCTTGCTTTCTTCCGCCAGGATGCCGATGTCGGGGAAGGCTGCAGCGAGTTGGTCGACCAAAAAGGCGTTGACGGCTCGGTCCGCCGCGGTGACGGGGTCGTCGTTTTCGCCCTTCCAATCCACCTGATCCGGTTGATCGTGGTAGGCGCGCACAATCGCGCCCGCTTCGCGCACGATGGCTTCGACCCGCCCCAGCGTTTTTTCGAGATCAATGTTGCTCATGATAGGTCTCCTGTTTCGAGCATAGGTGATGAATCATGGACGATAGACGATGGCGGTCAGGCGCAACGCATCGTCCATCGTCTATCATCCTTTCATCGGCATCCCACCTCGCCGTGGCTTTTATCCTTCCAACCAGATATCGGGATCATACGGGGGAAGCTCTTTGCGCAGGGGCTTGTCTTTGCGCCAACCCAACGCGTAGCCCGCCTGGATGAGCTGGTGGATCTGAGACGTACCCTCATAGATGATCGCACCGCGGCTGTTGCGCAGATACCGGGCCGCATTGTATTCATCTGAATAACCGTAAGCGCCATGGATTTGCAAAGCATCGTTCGCGGTCTGGAACGCGGCCTCGGTGCAATACCATTTGGCCATGCTGGTCTCGCGGGTATTGCGCACGCCCTTGTTTTTGAGCCACCCCACTTTGTAGACCAGCATTTCACCGATGTCGATGCGTTGCTGCATCTGGGCGATGAGCTGCTGCACCAGTTGATATTCGGCGATGGGGCGGCCAAAGGTTTTGCGTTGTTGGGCGTATGCCACAGCCTCTTGCATGGCCGCTTTCATCAGACCAACGGAGCCCGCAGCCACGGTGTAACGGGCCATGTCGATGGCGCTCATCGCGATCTTGAACCCTTCGCCCTCTTCGCCCAGGCGATTCTCCACGGGCACTTCCACATCCTGCATACTGATCCAACCCGTATTGCTGGCCCACACGCCCAGCTTGCCCTCGATGGCGCCGGTGGTGAGGCCCTTCATGCCCCGCTCCAGCACGAATGCGGAGATGCCGCGGTGCTTCTTTTCGGGATCGGTCTTGGCGAAGACCAGGAAACGATCCGCCACATCGGCCAGGGTGATCCACATCTTTTCGCCGTTGAGGATGTAGACGTCGCCCTCCCGGCGAGCGCGGCTGGTCATGCCCGCCACATCGGAGCCTGCGTTGGGCTCGGTGAGGCCGAAACAAGCCAGCTTCTCACCGGTGGCCAGGGTCGGCAGCCAGCGCTGTTTCTGCTCCTCCGTACCCCACTGGAAAATGGGCATGGCGTGCAGGGCCAGATGCACGGCGATGGTCTCGCGCACCGAGGAATCGGCCCATTCCAGGCCCTCGGAGACGAGCCCCAGGGAGATGTAATCCATGCCCGCGCCGCCATATTTGACGGGCAGACACACGCCCATGAACCCCATCTCGCCCATCTTGGGCACAAGCTCCAGAGGATATTCATGTCGGGCGTCGTAATCCTTGATGATAGGAAGGATCTCTTTCCGGGCAAAATCATAG
>DUEQ01000533.1 GCA_011192085.1 Caldilineae bacterium | reverse complement strand
ATAGGGAATTCAGTAAACCAGGAAACGGAAAGAATAGTAAATCTGGCGCCATCAGGCTTCGTTCGACCTATTGCCCCCTGGTCAGCCAAGATAGTAACGCATCCGCGGCATCCGCGTTTCATGATTACCAGTCGATATTGGGGGTGGTGCGATGGGATTGGGCCTTTTGCAGGCGCTCGATGTCCGCATCGACCATCATCTCCACGAGCTCTTTGAAGGAGACCTCGGGCTCCCAACCCAGCTCGCGGCGGGCCTTGGAGGGATCGCCCACCAGGAGGTCCACCTCCGCGGGCCGGTAATAGCGGGGATCGATCTTCACATAGCGCTCCCAATCCAGGTCTGCGTGCTCGAACGCGATGCGAATGAGCTCGCCCACGGTGTGGGTCTCGCCCGTGGCCAGGACATAGTCGTCGGGCTTGTCCTGCTGAAGCATCATCCACATCCCGCGAACATAGTCCGCAGCGTAGCCCCAGTCCCGACGAGCTTCCAGATTCCCCACCCGCAGCTCATCGGCCAGGCCAAGCACGATGCAGGCCACGCCGTAGGAGACCTTGCGGGGCAGGAACTCCAACCCGCGGCGGGGGGATTCATGGTTGAAGAGGATGCCCGAGACCGCGTACAGATCGTAACTCTCTCGATAATTCACGGTGATCCAGTGCCCGTAGACCTTGGCCACGCCATAGGGGCTGCGGGGATAGAAGGGGGTGGTTTCCCGCTGGGGCACTTCCCGCACCTTGCCGAACATCTCGCTGCTGGACGCCTGGTAGAAACGGATGCGCTTGTCTACGATGTGGATGGCCTCCAGCATGCGGGTGACGCCCAACGCGGTGACCTCCCCTGTCAGCAGGGGTTGGCCCCACGATGTGGGCACGAAGGATTGGGCCGCGAGATTATAGACTTCGTCTGGGCGATGCTCCTCCAGCAGGTGGATGAGGCTGGCCTGGTCGATGAGGTCGCCCTGGACGATGTGGATTTTGTGTTGGATGTGCTCGATGCGACTGAAGTTGCTGGTGCTGCTGCGACGCACGACGCCGATGACGTCGTAGCCTTTTTCGAGTAAGAGTTCGGCCAGATACGAGCCATCCTGGCCCGTGATCCCGGTGATCAGCGCCTTTGGCATAAATCATACCTCGTTGTATGGAAGGGTTATCTGACTTTCGCTCGCCAATCATCGAGGATGTCGGCGAGGGTTTTTTCCAGAGGGATGTCGGCTCGCCAGCCGGTGGTGAGATGCAGGCGGGTGGGGTCGCAGACGATGACAGGAATGTCGGAGGGGCGCATGCGCTCGGGATCACGTTCTGTGCGGATGGGGACCCGGCTCATGCTCAGGAAGATGTCCAGAATCTGCTGGATGCTGACCGCGCGGCCGCTGCCCGCGTTGTACACTTCGCCCGGCTGACCTTGGTTGAGGAGCAGCCAGTAGGCCCGAACCATATCCCGCACGTCGGTGAAATCCCGACGGGCTTCCAAATTCCCATGCCGCAGGACCGGTTCGCGCCGGCCCGCTTCGATCTCTGCGATCTGTTTGGCGAAGCTGGACGCGACGAACATCTCCCGCTGGCCCGGTCCGATGTGGTTGAAGGGGCGCACCCGCACCGCGTGGATGCCATGACTGTGATGATACTGCCATCCCAGAAAATCCTGGGCGATTTTGCTCACCGCGTAGGGGGAGATGGGGCGCAAGGGCGTGTTTTCGTCGATGGGCAGATCGCCCGGCTCAATGGCCCCGTACTCATCCCCCGATCCCACCACGAGGATCCGGCCATCCAGCTCCGCCCGGATCATGGCCCGGAAGAGATTAAGCTGGATGTGGACATTCTGGTCGAAGGTGAGCCAGGGGTTGCGCCAGGAATAAGGCACGAAGGATTGCCCCGCCAGGTGGAACGTGTAATCGGGCCGCCAGCGGGCGATGAAATCATTGACGGCCTCCTCGTCCTGCAAATCCACATGCTCGAAATGGACGCGCGGGGAGTCATGGGAGGGCAGAGGCAGCTTGTAGTAGACCGAGCCGATGATCTCGAAATCGGTCGCGTTCAACAGGAATTGGATGAGATGGCGACCCACGAAGCCGGCCGCGCCAGTGACCAGTGCGCGCATGGGGAGATTATACCAGAAATGAGGGGGATTTGCCCTTTCGCCCGCCGCGGCGTACAATCGAATCGCGCCGTTTCGATGATCGCCTCACGCAAGGACCTAAAGACGCAAAAAGAAGGGGAGAAGGCGCATTTTGGCGGTCTTAGCGTGAGATGACCATGGATCTTGGCGGCTCCCCTACACCGACACGCTGACACGCCTACACGCTGACACACCCCCATACCATGATCACCTCCTGGCTTGCATTCCTGGCCGCCCTTTTTACCTTGACCGGGGTTTGGTTTCTGCCGGAGACCTCGACGCGTCCCTTCGCGCCCTGGCTGACCCTGGCGGGCGCGCTTCTGAGCGTCTACGCGTTCTACCGCATCGAGCGGGACTGGCCCCCGCCCGAGGAGCCGCGCGAGGAACGCATCCGCACGCGGGGGATGCGACGCGTGCTGGCCCTGGTTCTCTTCTGGGGCGGGCTCGGGCTGACGGCATGGGCTTTGTGGCTCATCTGGAAACAGCCTTTCGAGTGGTCACAGGCGGGCGCGTGGGCCGCGGGATTGATCCTGATGGCCATCGGCGCATCGCAGATCACAGGCTGGCGCGCAGACCGCGCGTCCTACTCGCCCCAATCCGCTCCCCTGCGCCATCAATTGGGCACGGCCCGAGTGCAGCCATCGGGCGAGGGCGCGTCGGCCAGGCGCAGGCCCCAACGCACCCGCGAGGAGATGGCCCAACGCCTGAATGTCATGTACTGGCCCCACCTCAGGCCCTGGATGGAGCTGGCCCTGGTGGCGCTGATCCTCAGCGTCGCCATCTGGTTCCGCCTGCACCTCATTGGGCAGATGCCGCCGGGCGTGTTCATCGATGAGACCAACGCGGCCCTGGACGCGCTCCACACGCTGGAAGGCCGCCCGGACAGTCTCTTCGGCACGGGCTGGTTTGAGACGCCCAATGGCTTCATCTACCTGCAAACCCTGTTCTTCCGCCTGTTTGGGACCACCTTCGCCGCAATCAAGCTACAATCTCTCATCCCCGGCATCTTCACCGTGGGAGCGCTCTATCTTCTGGTCCGAGAGATGTACGGGCCCTACCCGGCCCTGCTGGCTGCAGCCTTCCTCGCGTTCAATCGCTGGCATGTGAACATGAGCCGCTGGGGCTGGAACGAGGTCTATCCGCCCATGGTGCAGGCGCTTTCCCTCTTCTTCATCATGCGCGCGGCTCGCAAGCGATCGTTGGGGGATTGGGCCATGGGCGGGTTGATGTTGGGACTGGGGATGTACACATATCTCGCCATCCGCATGGCGGTCATCGTCATCTTCCTCTATTTGGGTTATCGGGCCCTGGTGGAGCGGGATTTTCTGCGGAGGAACTGGCTGGGCGTCCTCTTGTTCATCCTCATTTTCCTGCTGACTTTCGCTCCTTTGGGCTTCACTTACGCCAAAAATCCCTTCACCTTCCTCAATCGTAGCCAACAGGTGAGCATTTTGAACGATGTACGGGCCGCGGGAGGCAGCCCCTCGCCCGTGATCGAATCGGTGAAGCGCCACCTGCTCATGTTCCACGTGCGAGGGGATATGAATCCCCGCCACAATCTGCCTGGCGCGCCCATGCTCGATCCTATCACCGGCGCGTTCTTCCTCATGGCCGCGGCCTGGTCCCTGTGGCGATGGCGGGATCACCGGCGGGGATTGATGATCCTGTGGCTGGGCGTCACGCTGTTGGGAGGCATCCTCTCCCGCCTGGGTGAAGCGCCCCAGGCCTATCGCACCCTGGCGGTCGCGCCCGCGATCGCGATCATGGCCGCGGACGCGTACAACCTCACCTGGCGAGCATTGCTGCTGCCGGGCCGACGTTATCGGCTGTGGCGGTGGGGATTGGGACTGCTGATGGTGGCGGGGTTGCTGGCTGCGGGCTGGCTCAATTTCCGCACCTATTTCCACGAACAGGCCCGCTCCGAAGCGGTGTACGCGGCCTTTACGCCCCTGGAGAACGAGGTGGCGCGGGAGGTGCTGGCCCGCCGCGACGCGCAACAGCTCTACCTCAGTCCCCGGCTCTACTACTTCTCGCCTGTGCGCTTCTTTACCTATCGCCCCCCCCATCCCATCGGCATCCGCATCGGGTCCTGGTTCTACACACCCTTCCATGAGCTGGGCGGCGGCCTGGCCGACCCCGGTTATTACATCGCGGAGCCCGCCACCGATCTGCCCCTGCCCGATACAGGCCAGGACGCGGTCTTCCTCCTGGGCCTGGATTACCAATATCTCATGGATTATTTCCACGCCTTCTATCCCCACGCGTTGGGCGAGGTGGTGCGCGACCGGCTGGGACGCCCCCTCTACTTCCGGGTGAGCATCCCCGCCGGGGATATCGCGGCCGCGGCGGGGACGCCGTACCGGGGCGGGGGGCTGCTGGGACGCTATTTCTACGGCGACGCCTGGGAGGGCGAGCCCTTCCTTGCCCGCGTCGACCCCTTCCTGCTCTATGCCTGGCCCGAGGAAGAGCCCATTGCCGGGCCTTTTAGTGTCATCTGGACGGGCGAGCTGCTGGCGCCCGAGGATGGAAGCTACGCGTTCCGGCTGGAGGCGGATGACGGCGTGCGCTTCTGGGTGGACGGCCAGGTGGCGGGCGAGTCGATGACGCCTGATCAACCCAATACCGTGTCAGTGGTCCTGAACCTGACCGCGGGCCTCCATGCCATCCGCATCGACTACTTCCAGCGCGGGGGCGGCAAGGCCATGGCCTTTTACTGGACTCCGCCCGCAGGCCCCGAGCAGCCGGTCGGCCCTGCCCATCTCCGCCCCTAACCTGCCACCCGCGACTTGCGACCTGCCCCCCCATCATGCTCAAACTCATCAGCTACAAACTCTGCCCCTACGTGCACAAGGCCGCGATCACTCTGCGAGCCAAAGGCGTCCCCTACGATATCGCCTACATCGACCTGCATCGCCCGCCCGACTGGTTCCACCCTATCTCGCCCTTGGGCAAAGTGCCCTTGCTGCTGGTCGGCGACGATGTGTTGTTCGAGTCCACGGCCATCATGGAATATCTGGACGAGGCCTACACACCCCGCCTGCACCCGGACGATCTCATCTTGCGGGCGAAGCATCGGGCGTGGATTGCGTTCGCGGACGTCTGCCTGCGGGATATGTATCGGGTGGCGCTGCGGGAGGATGAGGTCGCGTTTCGCGAGGCGCTGAACCATCTGCATGGGGATTTTGATCAGTTGGAGCCTGCGGTCGCGGCCGGGCCGTTCTTCGCCGGGTCCGAGTTCTCCCTGGTGGATGCAGCCTACGGGCCCCTGTTCTTCCAGCTCGATATCCTGGCGGGGATCGAACCCGCCATCTTCGATCCCCGCCGTCATTCCCGGATGGTGGCCTGGAAGGAGGCGCTGCTCGGGCATCCCGCGGTTGTTCAGGCCGTCGTTCCCGATTTTCGCGACCACTACCTCGACTGGCTGAGTATGAAGGACAGCTATATGGCGCAAAGGTTGTTGAAGATGATATGAACGCGTCATCATCGCACGGCAATCCGATATCACAGGCAGAGGATGGACGATAGGTTCATGCGCCTGCAGGCGACTCGGGCGGATGACGGATCCGCCTGAAGGCGACTTGCTCCCAGCTGGATTCGTCATCCGGCAGAGTGCGGATCAGCATGGGATTTTGGACATCGGACCTTGGACATTATTCCCAAAACAGGAGGTGATCAACGATGATCCCCAAGCAGATGGAAGCCTTTCTGCGGGAAGCGCTTCCCGAACAAACCTGGCGCAATCGTCTGCGCCATGAAGGGCCGCTGGCGTTTATGGAATTTCGCATCAACGATGTGGACCGTCTGAACCGCCTGGGCATCCATCCCGACAAGCTGGGGCCTCACCTGGTGGTGTGCATGTGGGATGTGCGGGAGGATCTGGAGGTGGGGGGATACCTGGTGGTGGACAATCTGGCCATGGGGCGGCCCTCCATGGGAGGGATTCGCATGCTCCCCACTGTGACTCCAGCCGCCATCTTCAACCTGGCCCGAGGCATGACGTTGAAAAACGCGGCTGCGGACCTGCCCTATGGCGGGGGGAAGGCGGGCATTGTCGCGCCTGACCGGGCGATCAGCGATGAGGAACACCGGGAGATCCTGCGGCGTTTCGCCCATCTCATCGGGCGTTATCGCAGCATCTATCTGCCTGGGCCCGATGTGGGCACCAACGACGCAGATATGAAGATCATCGCCATCGAGAACGGCATCGATAGCGCTCTCTCCAAACCCGTGGACATGGGCGGGAACCGCATCGACGAGCTGGGTGCGGCCGCGGGCGGCGTAGTCATCGCCATCGATGCCCTGTTGGAACAGATGCCCCGACTCAAGGCCCTGCCCCAGTTCCGAGCCATGCGCGTGCCTAAACGCGCCGCCATGACGATCCTCATTCAGGGGTTTGGCGCGGTGGGCGCGCATGTGGCCGAGATGCTCACTCAACTGGACCCCGCGCCCCAGATCGTGGGCGTCAGCGATGCTCATGGCTATCTCTTTCGGGCGGAGGGGTTGCCGGTGGGCGATTTGTTGGCCCGCCGGGATGCGCGCGGCCTGGTCACCTTTCGCTACTTCCTCGATGCGCTGGTGGACAAACGCTCTCCCCGGCCCGATACGAAGTTCAGCAACGCGTCCAATGATTTGTTGCGCGAGGATGCGTTCTGCTTTGTGCCCGCCGCGCCCATTGCCCGTTACCTGGATGTGGATGCATCCAGTCGGCCCGCCATGACCGTGGATCGCATGGGACGGTGGAGCATGATCGTGGAGGGGGCAAACACCTATTCGCCCAGCCCCGCGCGCCGAGCCGCGCGGCTGCGCATGGAGCGGACTGTGTATTGGCAGCGGGGCGTGGTCATCGCCACCGATTTTTTGGTGAATTCGGGCGGGGTCATCTTCGCCGCCCAGGAGCACATCATCAAAACCCCCGATCACCTGCGCTTCCCCCGCGAGATACTGGGTGACGCCGAGGCAGTGGAGCGCTGGCTGGCCGAGCATCAGGAGGCGCTGGCCGAGCTCGCGGCCCAACGTCTGCAAGCGGGCATCCGCCAGCGTGAAGAGGTCATTCGGCGTAACATGAAGGAGTTGGTGGACTTCCTGGTGGCTGACCCCGACATGCTGCCCCTGGAGGCCGCGGAACAGATCAGCATCACCCGCATTACCCAGCGGGAGCGCTTTCGCCCCATTCGTTACATCATGGAGCCCCTCACCCTCATCGAACCGGGCATGCCTATGCGCCAGGCCGCCCAACTGCTGGTGGATGATCCCAACGAAATGTTGGGCGTGGTGAGGGAAGGGCGGCTGCTGGGCGTCGTCACCGATTGGGATATCACCCACGCCACGGCACAGGGCCTACGCGACGACCTGCCTGTCTCCGAGATCATGAGCCGGGACGTGATCACGGTCGGGCCCGAGGCCACCATCCCCGATGTGCTGCAGCTGCTGGAGAGCCATGAGATCACAGCCATGCCCGTGGTGGATGATGGCGCTGTCGTGGGCGTCATCAGCAGCCACATCCTGACTCGCAAGGCCCTGACCCGCATGCTGCAAGGATAAGCGGGCTCCCGCGTACTCGGAGGGCGTCATGGCCTCTCGTCATGACGCCTGTTCGCGCGYTGCAAGGGAAGCGCCCCCGCATGACTGCGGGTGGGRAAATGGATGGCGMGCGTTGTCACTSGATCTCCCCTTTGGCGATCCAGACGCCCAGAGCGCCCGCGAGCGCAAGTCCGAGGAGTGCGCCCAGGTTGAGGAGGGCGTTGCCGTTGGAGCTGCTTGCCGCGGGGGAAAGCATGCGGGCGAAGAAGCCCGGCGTGGGCGTGGCGGTGGGCGTGGGCGAGGGGGTGAATGTTGGCGTGGGCGAGGGCGTGTGGGTTGGCGTCGCTGTGGGAGTGAAGGTGGCCGTGGGAGTGGCCGTGGGTGAAGGGGTTTGCGTCGGCGTCGCCGAGGGAATGACGTTGGGCGGGTCGCAGGGATAAGATTGGGCCTGGACAAGGGCTGTTTGGGCCAGTATGCTCGCCAGGGCCAGGCTTACGGCCAGGATCAACATAGGGATGCGCATGGGGGTGAAGTATAATCCCTTTGCGATTGACGAACAAGTCCGCTCTCCATAGATCTCTGATGGACGATGATAGCTGTGGACTCTCGCTCGTTGATGGGCGGATGACGAATCCGCCCTGAAGGCGACATGCACCTAGCTGGATTCGTCATCCAGCGGAGCGATGCCCGACTGGCATCATCCATGGCCTATCGTCTCCTTTCAGCTCACCGTTGGTTGCTTCGCAACCCCCCACTTTTTCACTTCCTGATGGCCTCGGCCAATCTCGTTGCCGAAACATTTTCGCTGGCGATGCCAAAGCCATTTTCAGAGTAGTTTCCCCACGCTCATGCCCCGACGCGACGCCCTACTCTTCGTCCTGCTCTCCGCCATCTGGGGCTCCTCCTTCCTGTTTATCAAGCTGGGATTGCTGGGAGGCATGGGGCCGCTGACCCTGGTTATGCTGCGGCTGCTGTTGGGATCGGCCGCGATGGGCCTGTTGGCCCGGAGGTTGGGTGAGTCCATTCCCCGTAGCGGACGCATCCTGGCCATCATCTTTCTGGTGGCGTTGGTGAACAATACGCTGCCCTTTTCCCTCATCACCTGGGGCGAGCAGTTCATTCCCTCGGGTCTGGCCGCGATCTTGAACAGCACTGTGCCCCTGTTCGCGGTGGTTATCTCCCATTTTACGCTGATGGATGAGCGGTTCTCGTGGCAGCGGGTCGCGGGCGTGGGGCTGGGGTTTGCGGGCGTGGCCGCGCTCTTTGCCCCGGATCTGCTGTCCCAGGGGTTGAGCGGTGCGGTCATCGGGCAGTTGGCCATCATTCTGGCGTCGTTGGGATACGCCACGGGCTCAGTGATCGCGCGCAAGCACTTGCACGACGTCCCCGCGGCCACCCTTTCCGCCTTGCAATTGGGCTTCGCCCTGCTGTGGGTGACGCTCCCCGCCCTCTGGTTGGAGCGGCCCTGGACCCTTTCGCCTACGCCCATGGCCTGGTTCGCCGCGGCCTGGCTGGGGTTGTTGGGCACGGGTTTCGCCTATCTTCTCTTCTTTCGGTTGCTCAAATCCATTGGCGCCACGCCTACGACCATGGTCACCTATGTCATCCCCATTTTTGCGGTGATCTTCGGCGTCCTCTTCCTGGAAGAGCGTCTTTATTGGATGCAGTTGGCGGCGTTGATGTGCATTTTCGCGGGCGTATGGCTGGTCAATCGGCGTTGAGGGGACGCTGCGCTTTCGCTTGCATCCCCCGATAGATGGCCTCGCGCAGTTCGACGGCCAGCTCGTCGGCATGGGGCATGTTCAAGGCCTGGGCGCGAGTGATGACGCTTTCGATATCGTAGGGCAGGCGCACCAAGGAGATGCCGAAAGGCGCGTCCCAATCCTCGCCATCCCACACGCCTTCCAGAATCGCATATGTGGCCCGAGGCTCATCCAGCGCATTCCCCACGCTGCCCGCGTTGAACAACATCTTGTTCTTGGGGATGAAGAAGGGCATGATGAAGGCGTGATGGATGTCGCCATACCCCACGACGTCAGGTTGGGGATGGTCGAAGCCGGTGAGTTCGGTATTCTCAAACATGGCCATCAGGGTCTCGTGATCACTATTGGGGAATACGCGATGCCACACGCCCTGGGCCGAGGCGTGGATGAGCCGGATGCGTCGCCCGCTGAGTCGGAAGTCCGCGCTCAAGGGCAGGCTGCGCAGCCAGGCCAGGCGTTCGGCTCCCAGTCGCTGACGATGCCATTGCACCGATGCGCTGCCCGAATCGGACCGTGTGATCAGCTCGTCCCAATTGCCGAAGATGTTGACATCGCACATCTCCTGACAGATATCGATGACCTCGGGGCCATCCGGGCCCTTGCCAGCCAGATCGCCCAGGTTATAGATGCGATCCACGCCTCGCTGGCGGATGTCGGCCAGCACCGCGTGCAATGCGGTGCTATTTCCATGGATATCGGAGATGACAGCAATGCGGGTCAGTGCGTTCAATGAGAGTCCTCAGGTTTTCTTGTAAGTCAATTCCCCGCCCACTTCCAACTCATCCAGAATCCCCATGATCACCGCATCCACAGGCCGGTTTTTCGTGATGTCGGTCTGCCGGGCGGAGCTGCCCTGCGCCAGGATGACGAGCTCTCCCACGCCCGCTCCGACGGCGTCTACAGCCACGAAGGGCTTTCCCACCAGCTCATTGTGTAGCGTGGCTTCTTGCACGACCAGCAGCTTCAATCCTTGCAGTTTTTCATCTTTGATGGTGGCGACGGCGGAGCCGACCACGCGAGCGATCATCATGATGGCGACGCTCCGTGAGAGAAGGGCTGGAGTGAATTCATTACCCCTCCATTATACGCTTCTCCTGGTCCGCGTCAATTTTCGGGCGCGGGCGTGACGCTGCTCGTGGGGCGAGGCGTGATGGTGAAGGGGTATTGGTCTGCGGGCACGGGGGTGATGTCGGGTTCGCCAAACCATTCATCGACCCGGAAGAAGGCGATCCAGTCGTCGATGGTGTAGGATGTGACCTCCTCGGCCTTCGCCTGGAAATAGGGCTCCGCGCGTTGATAGGTCCACCGCATCCCGAAATAGGCTGCGATGAGCACCAATAGAAAGATGATGGCGTAGCCGCGATTAAATCGTCGCATGCGTCGAACTTGATTTTTTCCGCCAGCTATGGCATACTTATAGATGCTTCGGGTGAGTAGCTCAGCTGGTTAGAGCGCACGGTTCACATCCGTGAGGTCGGGGGTTCGAGTCCCTCCTCGCCCACAAGGCCGCCTTATCGGGCGGCTTTTTCTTTTGCCAAAAAAGAAGGCCGTTTCGCGAGGGAAGACGGCCGGGGGAAGAGGGAAGTCAGTATTCAGTGATCGGTAATCGGTGAGCTGTATTCAGTCCGGGTTGACAACGGGCGCTGCAAACCGTGTGCGGAATACAACATAGGGGTGCTGGCGATATCGGAGATTGGAGACGGGAGATTCGAGATGGGGGATGCTGTTGAGATGCGTCCAGGCTCTTTTTGCTCCGACCTCAGGTCTATAGCAC
>DUEQ01000532.1 GCA_011192085.1 Caldilineae bacterium | reverse complement strand
TCACCCCCTTTATTCATCGCTTCTTCAGAGGAGGAGTAAGCAATGAAAACATTCAGCAAGATCGCTTTTGTCGCTCTTTTGATCATGGCGCTGGCCGTGATCGTGGCTGCGTGTAGCGGCGCTCAACCGGCGGAAAAGCCCGCCGACACTGAAGCGCCCGCGCAACAGCCTGCGGCCACTGAAGCGCCCAAGGCGGAAGAACCCAAACTGATCAAAGCGGCCTGGGTGTATGTGGGTCCCATCGGCGATGGCGGCTGGACCTACGCTCACGATCAAGGTCGCCTGTACGTTGAAAAGAACGTGCCCAATGTGGAGACCACATACATCGAATCTGTGCCCGAGGGCGCAGATGCGGAACGCGTTATCCGCGATCTGGCCCAAAAGGGTTACGATGTGATCTTCACCACCTCCTTCGGTTACATGGACGCGACCGAAACCGTGGCGGCTGAATTCCCCGACACTGTCTTCATCCACATCTCTGGTTACAAGAAGAACGATACGAACTTCGACAATCTCTTTGGTCGCATGTATCAAATGAAGTATCTGGCGGGCGTGGCCGCGGCCATGCGCTCTGAGAATGGCAAGATCGGCTATGTCGCGCCCTTCCCCATCCCCGAGGTCATCCGCCATATCAACATGACGGCCAAGGGCGCCCGCTCCGTCAATCCGGATGCTGAAGTTCAGGTCGTCTGGATCAACACCTGGTTCGATCCTCCCACCGAACGCGAGGCGGCCGAGACCTTGCTTAATGCGGGCAATGACGTGATCGTCACCGGCGCAGATACGCCTGGCCCAGTGCAAGCCGCCAGCGAGGCGGGCAAATGGGGCATGGCCTACGATAGCGCCAACGCCTGCGATAATGCGGGCGACGGTTGTATCGGCGTCCCCCACTGGAACTGGGGCCCGGCCTACGCCGAGATCATCGAGGAAGTGCGCAACGGCGCCTTCAAGCCCAAGGGGCGCTGGCCCGGCGTGGATGAGGGCATCGTGGACTTTAAGTTCGGGCCTGCGGCTACCGATGAGATCAAAGCCAAGGTCACCGAGCTAAAACAAGCCATGATCGATGGCAAATTCAATCCCGCCTCCGGCCCCATCTACGCCCAGAGCGGTTGTCTGGCGCTGGAAGAGGGCCAAGCCCTGACCGACGAACAACTTCTCTCCATGAAGTGGTTCTTCCAAGGCGTCAATGGCGAGATCCCCGATGCTGAGCCTCCTTGCCAATAACCATCCCCGGCGTCTGATGCAGCTCCTGGCCCAGACGCCTCACTTCTGAACAGAAAAGGTCGCGGCTCTCGGGTCGCGACCTTTTCATTACCGCAGCTATCCTATGTCGTCGTCAGTCGCTTCACCCCCCTCCTCCCCGACCAGAAAAGCGCATTCCATCCACTTTTATGTATGGCTGGGTGTGATGGGACAGTTGGTGTGGGGGAGTTATCCCGTGGCCGCCAAGCGGGCCATCATGGAAGCGCCCAAGTTTTCCCTGCTTTTGGTGGCGACATCCGTGGCCATGGGCGTGGGATTTTGGATGATATATCGGGAGGGAGAGCGCACGTGGCGGGCCATCGCGCATGTCCTGATCTATGAAAAGGCGCTATGGGGATTGGCCATCTTCGTGGTGCTGCGTTCGGTGAGCAACATCGTGGCCATCGATCTCACCCGGGCCACATGGGTGCAGCTTATCTATCTGCTCACGCCCTTCATGGTTGCGATATTGGGCGCTCTCTTTTTCAACGAACCCACCCCGCGCTACACCTATCGGGCGTTGCTCCTATCCACGCTAGGCGCAGCCATGATGTTGGTGGCGGATTGGTCCGATGTGTGGGCGGGGTTCAGTGAACGCGATTTCTGGGGCCTGGCGCTGGCGTTGGCGTCCATGCTGGCCCTCGCCCTCTATTTCCAGATGATTCGGCGCAGTAGCCGCCGTCGCACCAGCAATGGCATGATCCTTTTTCAACAGAGCCTGGCCATGGCGGCCACCTATCTCGCGTTGACGATATGGCGCGGGGAGGATTGGTCGCAGTGGCTGGCGCTTTCGCGCGGGGGCTGGGGCGCGGTGTTGTGGGTGGCGTTCATCGTGTTCATCGCCGGCAATCTCCTGCAAATCACGGCCATCAGTGGAGCCAGCCCAGCGCTGATCACCAGTCTGATGCCTTTGCGGCTGCTTTCGGCGCTGGCGCTAGGCTGGATGGTGCTGGGCGAGCAGCTTACGACGCTATGGCAGTGGGTGGGAGCGGGCGTGGTCTTGGTGACGGTATCGGGGTATCTGTGGTTGCAAGGGCGGGATTCATTTCGCACCGCATTGTGATAGCTGATCGGTCGGCGCGGGCCTTGCCCACTGGTTGCATATCGATCCCGTGATCGTGCGCATACTTTGGGCGTTGTGAAGTGTCGCCAGCATCGGAGCGGGCGTCATCCTGTACATCATGATGGCGGTCATCATGCCCAAGGATGACCGCAACGGCATCATTGAGACCGTGAAAGGCGAGGTGTTGGACCCTGAAGGGTGACGCGATGGAGCGGAGGGCTGCCGGGCCTGCGGGGGTGCGCCGATTTTGCGCCCATTGCTTCGCGCCAAGGCGTACGGGAGAAGATTCGCGGTGCGGAATCGGGTGCGTAGGCCATCGCCCCTTTCTACGACGCTGATTGCCTATCTCCGACGATTGCGATTACAATAGCCCCATGATCCTCCCACGCGAAATCTTCTCCCTGTTTTTGGGCCTGTTTCTTTTCTCAAATACGGTCCTCGTCATCCCCCTCGGGCCCGGCTTCGAGGCCTCGCCTCCCACGCCCGTCTACAGCTATCGCGTCCTGGCGGTCTATCCCCACGATGCCAACGCCTTCACCCAGGGGCTGGTTTACTACAAAGGCGATTTCTACGAGAGCACGGGGCTGCGCGGGCGCTCCTCTCTGCGCAAGGTGGACCTGGAAACGGGGGATGTGTTACAGATGCGCCAGCTCCCCGACGCATACTTCGGCGAGGGGCTGGCGCTGTTCGACGACAAGCTTTATCAACTCACATGGCTATCTCACACGGGCTTTATTTACGATCGGGCTCGTTTCGATCTCCTGGCGACTTTCCGTTATCCCACCGAGGGATGGGGGCTCACCCACAACGGGGGGGAGCTGATCATGAGCGACGGCACGCCCAACCTTTATTTCCTGGATCCCGACACCCTGGAGCTTCTGCGGCAGGTGCAGGTGACGGATGACAGTGGGCCGGTGTGGAGGCTGAACGAGCTGGAGTACATCGACGGAGAGGTGTACGCCAACGTATGGCAGACCGATCGCATCGCCCGCATCGATCCCGATTCGGGCCGCGTCACCGCCTGGATCGACCTGACCGGGCTGCTTTCCCCCGAAGACCGCGCCGGTGCGAATGTACTCAACGGCATCGCATGGGACAAGGAGGGAGAGCGGCTTTTCGTCACGGGCAAGCTCTGGCCCAAACTCTTTCAGATCGAACTCATTCCGCCCAATTATCAGCTCTATCTCAATCGTATTGAGACGCCCAGGCGCGAGGAGCGCTGGAAGTAAGACGCAGCGCCAGATGGATGGATGCAGGCCATCGGTCGAGGCAATGAGGGGCGTGTAAGCGTATCGGGTCAGAGTTCGCCTGCGGCGATGAGTCGGGCCAGCAGGGCTTTGGCCTTCCGCGCGGCCATGCCGCGATGGCTGATGGCGTTCTTCTCAGCTCGCGTCAGTTGAGCAAAGGTCTTGCCCAGGGTGGGGACGAAAAAGATGGGGTCGTAGCCAAAGCCGCGTTCGCCTGCAGGCGCATCGAGGATGACTCCCTCGCACGATCCTTCCGTCGTCCAGGCC
The DNA here is from genome assembly GCA_011192085.1 of Caldilineae bacterium. Lineage (GTDB taxonomy): Bacteria > Chloroflexota > Anaerolineae > J102 > J102 > M2005. Next base: position 7,514 of record DUEQ01000532.1, on the reverse strand, counting down.
CGGCCATCGGGCGTGGCGATGGCCACCACGCAATGGAACGCAGCCGAACGATCCCCCGCGGGCGCGCCCTCCAGGCGTTGGAGGAGCCATTGGATGCGGTCCATGTCGCTGGCGTTTGGGCCAGCCACTCGCGCGGATCGCACGCCCGGCCAGCCGTCCAGCGCGTCCACGGCCAGGCCGCTGTCGTCCGCCCAGGTAAGCAGGCCCGAAAGCCGGGCGTAGGCCCGGGCCTTGAGGAGCGCATTCTCCTCGAAAGTCTCGCCCGTCTCCTCCACATCCGCATCGATCCCCGCATCGGCCAGGGAGAAGACTTGAAAGGGGAGGTCGGCCAGCAAGTCGCGGTATTCCCGCACCTTTCCCATGTTTTTCGTAGCGATAAGCAGTTGTCGGGTCATGAGCTTGGTTTTAGGTTCGATACTCACCGTTGATGGTGACATATTCATGGCTGAGGTCGCAGGTCCACATGACGGCCCGGCCCGACCCCTGGCCCAAATGCAGTTCGATGAGCAGATCCGCGTCCGCGAAGTGCATGGCCGCCAGGGTTTCATCGTAATCCAGCGGTTCGCCCTTCGCGACAAGATGTAGGGCGGGCAAAAAGGCATGCCGCCCGGGGCTTCTGCTGGAGATCCATAGCTCGGCCTCGCCGGCGTCGAAGTTGACGCCGCTGCGGCCCGCGGCGGCCAGGATGCGGCCCCAGTTGGCGTCCCCGCCATAGATAGCGGTCTTCACCAGAGGCGATGTGGCGATAGTCTCGGCCACTTGATGCGCATCGTCGTCATTGGCCAGGCCCGAGACGCGGATGGTTACGAATTTCGTCGCGCCCTCGCCATCCCGCACGATCTCCTGGGCCAGATGGACGCTGAGCTTGGTGAGCGCGTCCACGAATCCATCGAACGCGCTCGTGTCCGGTTCGATGAGAGGACCGCCCGCGGCCCCATTGGCCAGTAGCGCCACGGTGTCGTTCGTGCTGGTGTCGCCATCCACGCTGATGCGATTGAAGGAGACGTCCACGGCCTGTTTCAAGGCCAGGCGAGCGGCCTCAGGCGCGAGCTGGGCATCGGTGACGATAACGGCCAGCATCGTGGCCATGTTGGGATGGATCATCCCCGCGCCTTTGCAGATTCCGGCCAATTGGATGTCATCTGGCGCGGCGACGGCGTGGATTTTGGGATAGGTGTCGGTGGTCATGATGGCCCGCGCCGCCGCTTCAATGCCATCGCTATCGCTGCGCAACATCTCCGCCAGCCGAGACGCCGCCGCTTCGATGCGATGGACGGGCAATTGAACGCCGATGACGCCGGTGGACATGACCAGCGCCGACCATGGCGGCAGTCCCAGCGCCCGCTCCGCGGCCTGGGCCATGCGTTGGGCGCGGGCCAGCCCCTCGGCGCCGGTGACCGCGTTGGCGTTGCCGCTGTTGATGATCACCGCGTGCACCCGGTCGGTCTGGCGCTCCAACAGTGCCCGGTCATAGTGCACGGGCGCGGCTGCGAAGCGGTTCTGCGTGAACACCGCGGCCGCGACCGCAGGCGTTTCGGTGAAAATCAACGCCAGATCGAGTGCATTGTCCGGTTTGATTCCGCTGGCCACGCCAGCGTAACGAAAGCCGCGTGGGAGAGCATATGTGGGATTGGGCATAGTGGTGATTGGCGATCGGAGATTGGGGATTGGGGGAGCTGTTGAACGAGAGAGGATGGACGGTGGAGAAGGGGGGCAAGCGGCAGGTTTGAGCATGGGAAGCGACTCGCGACCTGCCGCCTGCAAACCATGCCCACGTTCCGACCGAAGCATAGGCAGACTCTGGACCTCGAACCTCGGGCTAATCGCGCTTGAAGTTGCTGTAATCGGGCGAACGGTATTTGGACGCGCCCGTGCCTTCGATTTCCAACAAGGCCCGCACTTTCATGGGCAGGCCGAAGAGCTTGATGAAGCCCTCCGCGTCCTGCTGATTGTACACGTCATCCTCATCAAAGGTTACATAATCTTCGCGGTAAAGGCTGAACGGGCTCTGGCGCCCGATGAGGATAGCGTTGCCTTTGTAGAGCTTGAAGCGCACCGTGCCCGTCATGTTCGCTTCGGTTACCTGCACGAACGCGTCCAGCGCCTCGCGCAAAGGCGTAAACCACTGACCGTTATACACCAGGTCCGCATAACGCAGCCCGATCTGCTGTTTGAAATGCAGGGTGTCTTTGTCCAGCACGAGTTGCTCCAGCGCAGCGTGAGCCTCATAGAGGATGGTTCCGCCCGGGGTTTCGTAGATGCCGTGGGATTTCATGCCCACCAGTCGGTTTTCCACCAGGTCGACGCGGCCGATGCCATGTTTCGAGCCCAACTCGTTCAATGCAGACATCAGCTCCACCGGGCCCATGGCCACGCCATTCAATCGCACCGGCACGCCCTCTTTGAAGTCGATGGTGATGATTTCGGGCTCATCGGGCGCGTGTTCAGGCGATTGGGTCAGGGTGTACATGGCCTCCTCAGGCTCGTTCCAAGGATCTTCCAACAACCCGCCCTCATGACTCATATGCCACAGGTTGCGATCCCGGCTGTAGATAGAGGTTTCGGTGGCGGGCACGGGCACGTTGTGCTTGGCCGCGTATTCCAGCGCGTCCTTCCGCCCGCGAATCTCCCATTCTCGCCAGGGAGCGATGATCTTCAGCTTGGGATTGAGCGCCATGACTGTGAGCTCGAAGCGAACCTGATCGTTGCCCTTGCCGGTCGCGCCATGTGCGACCGCGTCCGCGCCCTCCAGCTCGGCGATCTCCACCAGCCGTTTGGCAATGAGGGGACGGGCCATGCTCGTGCCCAACAGATACTTGCGCTCATACACCGCGCCCGCCTGCATGGTGGGGAACGCGTAATCGGTCAGGAACTCCAGGCGCAGGTCTTCGATGTAGATTTTGCTTGCACCTGAGGCCAACGCTTTCTCCTCCAGCCCTGCCAGCTCCTCTTCCTGGCCCAGATTGGCGCTAAAACAAATGACTTCGCAGCCGTAGTTCTCCTTGAGCCAGGGCACGATGACCGACGTGTCCAGGCCGCCGGAGTAGGCCAGCACAACTTTATTGACTTTGGGTTTCTTGGGTGACATGCGTTTCGCTCCTGAAGAAATGAGTCGGGATAATAAAAAAACCACGATGCTTGACGCCATCGTGGTTGTGTGGGATTCGAGTTCAGATGCAGACGCGAAAACAGGGATCAGATCGGCGATCTGACCTCGTCCCGTTAGGTGCGGCGCCTGCGCAGGATGAACATGTCCGCACTATACCGAAATTCTTGGCGTCTGTCAACTTTGGCGTTCTTGCATAAAGATGATCTCACGGGGGAGCGAGTGCGCCTTCAGATCGAAACGCCTTAGCCGTAACCTGGAAAAACTGCTACAATTGGTTGCATGAAGCGACCGTTGCCCCGTCCCTTCCTGAAGTGGGCGGGAGGGAAGACCCAACTCCTCCATGAGCTGATGGCCCGCATGCCCGCGCATTTTCGCGCCTACCACGAGCCCTTTCTCGGCGGCGGCGCACTCTTCTTCGGGCTCTACCGGGCGGAAGCCGTGAACCACGCGTTCCTATCTGACAGCAATGCGGAACTCATCGACGCGTACATCGCCATCCGCGACCACGCCGACGAGGTCATCGCCCGCCTGGCCCGCTATCCCCATGACGAGGCGTTCTACTACGACCTGCGGGCGCAGGATCCCTGGCAGCTCGCCCTGCCCGAACGCGCGGCCCGCATGATCTACCTGAACAAGACCGGCTACAACGGTCTCTATCGGGTGAATCGCCAGGGCAAATTTAACGTTCCCTTTGGTCGCTATAAATCCCCCCGCTATCTCGACCCCGACAATCTAAAGGCCGTCTCCCGCGCCTTGCAGACAGCGACCATCCGTCGCATGCGCTTTGAGGAGGCTGTTGGGGACGCCCAACCAGACGATTGGGTTTACTTCGATCCGCCCTACGCGCCCCTTTCCAGCACTGCCCACTTTACAGCCTATCAGGCTGACGGCTTCTCCGCCCAGGATCAGGCCCGGCTCCGGGACGTCTGCCTGGAGCTCAGCGATGCGGGCGTGTGGATCATGGTCTCCAACTCCGATACCGACCTCATCCGCGAGCTCTACGCCCGCCCGCCCTTCCGCATCCACGCGGTTAAAGCCCGCCGCAACATCAACAGCAAAGCCGCGGGCCGCGGCAAAATCCAGGAACTCATCATCACGAATTACTGATTACTGGTAACTATCCATGGAAGTCATCCTCACCCACGAGCACGCGGATTTCGACGCGCTGGCCAGCCTCTTGGCCGCCAGCAAGCTCCACCCCGAAGCCATCCCCGTGCTCCCCCGCCAGCTCAATCGCAACCTGCGGGATTTCCTCACCCTCTACCGCAGCGCCCTGCCCTTCCGCACGGTGCAGGAGTTGCCGCGCGGCAAGATCGCGGAGGCCATCTTCGTGGACGCCCAATCCGCGCAGCTCGTGCGAGGAATGACTCAACAGACGCCCGTCCGCATCATCGACCATCACCCCTGCCGGGAGAGCCTGCCCCCCCACTACCATTGCTGGTACGAGCCCGTGGGCGCGACCACCACCATTCTCGTGGAGCAGATCATGGGCCGGGGCATCCAGCTTTCGCCCGTGGAAGCAACCCTGCTCATGCTGGGCATCTACGAGGACACGGGCAGCCTCTCCTACGTGAGCACGACCTCGCGCGACATGCGTTGCGCGGCCTGGCTGCTGGACCAGGGCGCTCGGCTGGACACCGTGCGGGAATTCCTCCACCATCCCCTCTCCCCCGCGCAGCAGCGCCTGCTCGACCGCCTCTACGAATCCGCGGAGATTCACGAGATCAAGGGCTTTACGGTCATCATCACCAGCGCCCGCATCGAGGAGCCCGTGGAGGAGATCAGCGCCCTGGCCCACAAACTGCGCGACTTCTACGACCCCGACGCGCTTTTCCTGTTGGTGGACTTGAAGGAGCATGTCCAGGTGGTGGCCCGATCCACCACGAACAATATCCATGTGGGCCGCATCGCGGAGAAACTGGGAGGGGGCGGCCATGCCCGAGCCGCAGCCGCGCTGGTGCGAGACATGCCTCTTGCGACCATCAAAACCCGACTGCTGGCCCTCCTCCAGACCATGATCCAGCCGCAAGTGAGGGTGCGAGAGATCATGTCCTGGGGCGTGAACACGGTTCGTCGTGACGCCACCGTGGCGGAAGTCGCGGATCGGATGGCCAAGCGCGGGCATGAGGGCTTCCCCGTGGTCGATGAGGAGGGCAGGCTGGTGGGGTTGGTCACCCGCCGCATCATCGACATGGCCATCCGTCACGGCATGCACCGCCAGCCCGTGAGCAAAGTCATGCGGGTGGGCGCGGTCACCGTGGGCCTGGACGACCCGGTGCAGCTGGTGCAGAAGAAGATGATCGACTCCGGCTGGGGGCAGATCCCGGTGGTGGATGAGGATGGAAACATGGTGGGCATCGTCACCCGCACGGACCTGCTGAAGCTGTGGGGGGAGGAGGAGGCTGTGACGCCGCCCTCGGTGGCGAAGCTGCTAGAGGAATCCCTCCCGCCCGGACTCATCGACCTGCTGCGCAAGGTGGGCGACGCGGGCGCGGCGCTGCATCATCCTGTGTACATCGTGGGCGGCTTCGTGCGCGACCTGCTGCTGAATCAGCCCAATTTCGACGTAGACTTCGTGGTCGAGGGGGACGCGGTGGCCCTGGCCCAATATCTGGCCCAGCAGTACGGCGGCCGGGTGCGGCCCCATCGGCGCTTCGGCACCGCCAAATGGATCCGGGATGACGACGCGTTCGCCGCGGGCCGCCGCCTGCCCGACGAGACGCCCCCCAGCATCGACTTCGCCACGGCCCGCACCGAATTCTACGAAGAGCCCACCGCGCTGCCCATCGTCGAGCGCTCCAGCATCAAACTTGACCTTCACCGCCGCGATTTCACCATCAACACCCTGGCCATCCGTCTGGATGGCGCGCATTGGGGCGAGCTGCTGGACTTCTACGGCGGCCAGCGCGACCTGGAGCAGGGCGTCATTCGCGTCCTCCATTCCCTCAGTTTCATCGAAGACCCCACCCGCATCCTTCGGGCCGTGCGCTTCGAACAGCGCTTCGGCTTCACCATCGACCCCCGCACCGCAGAGCTCATGATCGAGGCCGTGGACCTGCTGCGTCGGGTCAGCGGCCCCCGCATCCGCCACGAGATCGAGCTCATCCTGCAGGAGCGGGAGCCGGAGAAGGCCATCCGTCGCCTGGAGGAGATCGGCGTCTTGCGGGAGATCGACCCCGAGTTGGGTTGGGATGTGGACCTGGATGCGCGGTTTCGGGCGCTGCGGGAGGCGATCGCCGCGCAGCCCGATTTGCCTGCACCCATCGAACAGCTTTACTTCGCGCTCTGGCTCTACGACCTCACCCCGGCCGCGCATCGCCGCATCCTCGACCGTCTGCGCCCCACCAGCGCCACGGCCAAACTGGTGAAGGCCACCGAGGGCCTGCGCGCCCGCACCCTGGACATCCTCCAGCCCGACATCTCGCCCTCCGAACTGGACCGCCTGCTGCAACCCTTCGACGACGCAGCCCTGCTGGTGGCCCGCGTCGGCAGCGACGACCCTCTATTCCAGGAGCGCATCCGCTTCTATCGGGAGAGGCTGCGTCCGCAGCAGATTCACATCACGGGAGACGACCTGCGGCGCTGGGGCGTGAAGCCCGGTCCCATCTACCGCCGGGTCTTCCAGCAGGTGCGGGCCGCGCTCCTGGACGGGCGCATTCATACCCCCGAAGAGGAGATCGCGTTGGCCAAGCGCATCCTCCGCAACGAGAGTCTCTTGGCCTGAACACAGATTCCTCCCCCCGACGTCATCACGCACAGGATAAGGTTAGGCGTGCGAGGGCATACTTGGCACGTCCGTCATCCTCCGATTGCTGGTCAACATCCTATGTGCATCATTATCATCGGCTGCGGATGACTTGGCTCCTACTTGGCCACGGCTTTTTCCGAGCAAGGACATGAAGTCGTCATTATCGACCGCTACGAGGAGCTTTCAAAAAACTGCCCGATCATTTCACAGGTTTCGACATTGCCGGAGACGCCGCCGAGCCCGCGGTATTGAAGGAGGCGGTCATCGCCCGCTGCAACGCGATCCTCGCGGTCACCGAAAATGATAGCACAAACAGCTTCATCGACCAGATAGCTCGCGAACTCTTCCGAATCCCCAAGGTCATGGCTCAGGTGTTCGATCCCGCCCGGGCGTCGATTTGCGAATCCCTGGGAATCGAAGTCATTCGCCCTGCCATCCTGGGGGGCGCCACGTTGCTGATATGCCGAAGTTTTCCCTCTTCCCCGCACGGCCAGCCATCCCCTCATGGCGTGGCGGGCGGGCCGTCGTCGGGAGGCCGGTGCGAATACATGTTCATTACAAACCTCCCACCAATTACCGTCGCAACATGTGGAACGACCTCAAACCATCGTCTAATCATACAGAGACCCAGAAGGTGAGCGCTGCGCTCACATTTTG
>DUEQ01000531.1 GCA_011192085.1 Caldilineae bacterium | reverse complement strand
TCCCATATGCATTGAAAGTGGTGAGACGGCATGAACCTGACGCAGCGCCGATCATTTTAGCACGCCCTCCTGTCTCCGTCTTCATTCGCTTAAATTCCTGTTCCTGGCCCGCCGGTTAGCGATGTGGGGGGCCTCCTATCGATTTCTCACCATCGCCCGGATGACCTCCGCGGTCCGGGTTGCAGTCTCCTGCCAGGTGAAGGCATTCGCCCGGGCGATGAGCGCATCGGGAGCGGGCGGGTTCGCCAGGGTGGCGAGGATGGCCCGGGCCAGCGCGTCCTCGTCGTCCGTGGGGACGATGGGCGTCACGCCGCCGGTGATCTCGGGCAGGGAGCTGTTATCCGCCACGATCGCGGGCGTGCCGCAGGCCATGGCTTCCAGGGGGGGCATGCCGAAGCCCTCGTAGCGGGAGGGGAAGAGGAAGAGGTCGGCCAGGGTGTAGAGCGCGGGCTTGTGAGCATCGGGCACGAAGCCCAACACCCGCACGTGGTCGCTCAACCCCAACCGCTGGATGATGGGCAGCGGGTCGGTGAACCAGTCGTCGTCGGGGTCGGGCAGACGCCCGGCCAGGACCAGGGGGGGCAGGTCGGGGGCGAGCTGGCGGGCGCGGGCGTAGGCCTCCAGCAACAGGGGCACATTCTTGCGGGGGTCGAAGCCGCCCAGGTAGAAGAGGTAGCGGTCGGGCAGGCGATAGTGGTCGCGGATGCGGGCCAGCTCCTCCTCGTCGGTGACGGGCGCGTGGGGCGCGCCCAGGCTCTCGTAGGTGACGTGCACCCGCTCGGGCGGGACCTTCTGCAGACGGATGATATCGTCCGCGGCGGATTGACTGACGGTGAGGATGGCGTCGGCTTTGCGCGCGCTTTTGGAGACCAGCCAGGTGTAGGCCCGGGCCAGCGCGCCGCTGGCGTAATCCGCCAGCAGCACGGGGATCATGTCGTGGATGGTGACCGCGACGGGCGCGGGCGAGGTGATGGGCGAGGCCCAATAGGGCACGAAGAGCGCATCCGCATGGAGGAGCTGGGCCCAATGGGGCGCCACCTGCTGCTCCCACGCCAGTTTAACCAGTTGGGCGTTCAGAGCCCAGAAGGGCAGGGGGGCGCGGATCTTTTGCACCGTGGGCGGGGGCGCGGGCAGCCGGTAATCGCCGTAGATGGGCGGGGTGAGGAGGATGATCTGCCAGTCATCCAGGGCCTTGTAAAGCTCCCAAATCAACCCATGCAGATACTGCCCCGACCCGGTGTCGGTGCGCCCCCAGAACCAGCCATTGATTACAAGTTTAGGCATGACGCGATGGGGCGGAAGGCGTTTGCAGCCCGGAATGCCCGTCCCCCCAGCGCCACATGGGTAGGGGATGGGATGCCAAATGGATCATCTCCGTCAGCCCGATGCACTGCGCGCCGACGGAGACAGCGCGCCACCAACGATATTCAGACATCATGGCTCAAGAGCTTCATGACCACGCGTTCGGGGGTGAGGGGGAGTTCGTCGAACCAGACGCCCGTGGCGTCGTGCACCGCGGCTGCGATCGCGGGCGCAGTGGGAATGAAGGGCATCTCGCCCATGCCGCGGGCGCCCAGGGGACCTTGGGGGTCGGGGTTCTCCAGAAAGTCGGGCGCGACGTGGATGGCTGTATCCAGCACCGTGGGGATGAGGTAGGTGCTGAGCCGGTCGGTGAGTATCTGACCCCGGTCGTACTTCAAATCCTCCAGCAGGGTCCAGCCCACGCTCTGGGCCACCGCGCCGTAGATCTGACCTCGCACCATGTTCGGATTCACGGCTCGGCCCACATCGGTCACATTCCACAGGTTAAGCACGGTGATGCGGCCCGTGTCCAGGTCCACCTCCACCTCCGCGGCCTGGGAGCAGTAGCCGTAGGCGATGTTGGGGTCTGCTTCGCCGGTTTCGGGGTCGTAGGGCGTGGTGGGACGGGGCACGTAGCGATAGGTGGCGATGGCCGGACGCTCCTCTTCCTCATGCCACAGGCGCAGGGCCTCCTCGGCCGCGCCGCGGATGGCATTGCCCGCCATGAAGGTCATGCGGCTGGCGCTGGAGCTGCCGCTGTTCAGGGTGTGGTCGGTGTCGTCCGCGATAAGTTCCACCTTTTCCAGGGGCGCGCCGATGAAATCAGCCGCGAACTGGCGCATGACTGTGTGCGCGCCCTGGCCCACATCCGCGCCCGCGTGATGAACGACGACTCGCTCGATCTCGCCTTTCCCATGCAGTTCGACGGTGGCCCAACTCTCGTCCACATAGCCCAAACTGAAGCCCACATTCTTAAAGCTGGTGGCGATGCCGATGCCCCGGGCCTTGCGTCCGCCCGCGGCGTCCAGGGAGAACGCGCGGTGCACGGGTGTGATCTCGGCCGGGATATCCTCCACGCGCGGGCGCTGCCACCCCGCGTCGGTCTGTTTCCAACCCGCGTCCAGCGCACAACGGGCCAAGGTCTCCTTCACGGAGACGCCGGGCGGCAGGACGCTGCGGGTGGCCAATTTGCTCCCTTCCTCCCACAGGTTCTTCATCCGCAACTCCACTGGGTCCATGCCCAGAGCTTCGGCCAGATGATTCATCTGCATCTCGGCGATGAAGTGGCCCTGGGGCCCGCCAAAGCCCCGGAACGCGCCCGCGGCGATGTTGTTCGTGTACACGGTGCGGGTATCTACGTGGACGTTGGGGATGTTGTAAGGACCCAGGCAGGCCAAGGTGAGATTTCCCAACACTTTGGTGGAAGTGTACGCGTAGGCCCCCGCATCGGTGCTGACATCGATCTGCGCGGCCAGGAGCTTGCCCTCTTTGGTGGCGGCCCATTTGGCGTGGGCGATCATGGCATGGCGCTTGTGATGCCCGCGGATGGATTCCTCGCGCGTCCACTGAATTTTCACGGGGCGGCCCGTCTTCTGCGCGGCCAGAGCCAGGATGATCTGAACGCTCATGTCCTCGCGGCCGCCGAACGCGCCGCCGATGGGGGGATAGCGCACCACGATCTGGTCCTCGGGCAGGGCCAGGGCGTGGGCGATCTGCTCCCGGTCTTCGTGCATCCACTGCCCGCCCACAATGACCTCGATCTTGCCATCGGGCCGGGGGAAGGCCAGGCCCGCCTCGGGTTGCAAATACGCGTGCTCCTGGGGATGGGTGCGATAGGTGCGCTCCACGATGACATCCGCCTGCGCGAAGGCCTTTTCCACATCGCCCAACCGGATTTTGTAGCTGAGCAGGATGTTGTCATCCCCTTTTTCGGGATGGACCACGGGCGCATCGGGCGCGAGGGCTTCTTCGATACTGTATACGCCGGGCAGGGGTTCGTATTCGATATCGATGAGGTCCAGCGCGGCCTCGGCCTGCTCCTTGGTTTCGGCGATGACCAGGGCCACCTGATCGATGATGCTGCGCACCAGGCCACCGACCCGCCCCACCAGCACCTCCTGGTCGGGCATGATCAGGCCATATTCGTTGACGGGCACGTCATCGGCCGCGAGGACGGCCACAACACCCGGCGCGGCCTCCGCCCTGGAGGCGTCGAAGCGGGTGATGCGCGCGGGCGCTTGGTCGGGCCAGAGGATCTTCATGTGAAGTTGGCCGGGCATGTGGATATCGTCCGGATAGAGGGCCTGGCCCGTGACTTTGTCTTTGGCGTCGAAGCGGGGAATGGAAGCACCAACGGCTCGCATGGCGAATGTCCTCAGAGGGGTGGGATGAAGGGGATAGGAAATGGCGAAAAAGGGGGACGCGGGGGTCGGCGTTCGTTCACGGCGGTTCAGGGCTCATTCCGGTGGCGCGAACGCTCTTCGGAAAAGCCTTCGGGATAGCGCCGGGCCAGTTTCTCGATGTTGTGGCGGGCGATGTCCTCCAGGGGGAGGTCAAGGGTGTGGGCCATGACCGCCAGATACCACAAGACATCCCCCAGTTCCTTTTTCAGCATCTCCCGGTCCAGATCGTGGCCGTGGAAGAGCGCTTTTTTGATGTGTTCGGCCACCTCGCCCGCTTCGCCATTGAGGCCCAGCGCGGTGTACATGAGGGTCCTGTCGAAATCGCCGTGGTTGCCCGCAGTGCGCAGGGCGAGCTTTTGATATGCGTTGAAATCGAACATGGCGTGCATCAGGGGGACATGGGAGGTGAGAGGATGGCCATCGTGAGGCGGGCTACCGCGATGAGTCGCTCCCGGTCATCGCGAATGCGGATATCCCACACGTGAGTGCGTCGCCCGATGCGGATGGGCTGCACCCGGCCTGTGACCTGGCCTTCACTCACCGAGCGCAGGTGGCTGATATTCAATTCGATGCCCACGGCCTGTTGTTGGGGCCAGTCGATGATGAGCACTGAGGCCACGCTGCCGATGGTCTCGGCCAGGAGGGCGGTGGCGCCGCCGTGGAGGATGCCCGCAGGTTGTTTCGTGCGGTGGTCCACAGGCATGGTCGCTTCCAACCAGTCATCGCCGATGGCGGAGAATTGGATGCCCATGTGGGCCACGGCGGTGTGTTGTCGGGTCTGGTTGAGCGCTGCGAGGTCGGGGGGGTATTTCCAGATCATGGCGGTGGCGTCGGCGTGGATGGAGGTTATGAGACTCGGGCCAGTGCCACAATCAGCATGTCCAGGGCTAGGTTGGCGTCCAGACGACCGGTTTTGATGGCGACGTCGGTCTCCAACAAGCGGTCGTAGATGTGTTCGAGCTGATCGGGCGCGTAGCCTCGGGCCTGGCGCATAGCCTTTTCGGTGGGATAGGGATGAAGGTGCAGGGCGGAAGCGATCTCTTGCAGCCGCATGCCCTGGCTCATGTAGTCCTTCACCTGGATGAGGATGCGATATTGGCGGACGATCATGGTGAGCAGGTAGAGGGGATGCGCTCCCTGGCGGCGCATTTGGGCCAGCAGCCGAAACGCCGCTGACGTGCGCCGGCCCCCCAGGGCGTCCACCATGTCGAAGATGCTGGCTTCCTTGGCATAGGGGCACAGGAGGCGAAGGTCTTTTTGTGTGATGGGCCGGTCGCCCGCATAGAGGGCCAGTTTCTCCAACTCGCTGTCGATGACGCGTAGGTTGGGGCCAATGAAGAGGGCTAGGGATTCGGCCACACCCGAAGCCAAAGGGATTCCCTTCTTCCGCGCATGGTCGGCCACCCAGCTCGCCAGCTCCCCGCGTTTGAGTTTTGGGGTTTCGAACAGGCGCACTTCCCCCCGCTCGCCCAGGCGTTGGACCGCTTTCAGTACGGGGTTGCGGGCGGAGATTTTTTTGTTTTCGGTCAGGACCAGGAGCGTCGTTTCGGGCATAGTGGGGAGATAATCGGCCAGCCAGGCCAAAAAGGCTTTGGCGGCTTCGCTTTGGCGGCCATCGGGATTCTTCTTTTCCAGTCGGGTGAGCAGGCCTTCCACAACGACCAGGCGAAAATCTCCCAGGAAGGGCGGCACATCCACATGGTGCAGGAACGCGTCCCGCGAGAGGGTGCGCCCGTCCAACGTGACGGCGTTCATCTCCGCCAGATCGCCCAGGCGCGCCCGCAGCGCGGCGATGCGTTCGCTCTTTCCGAACTCTTCTTCGCCGTGAAACAGGTAAATCATGGAGATCAGGATCCGGGGAGGGCGGGGGTGGCGGCGCGGGAGGCGTAAGCCAGCTCCACCCAGTGGAAGATGCGGCTGCCCAGGCGTCGGCGTTCGATTTGCACGACGCGGACGGGGGGGAGATTGGCGTCAGTGGTGATCGAGGCCTGGAGGCGCATGCCCACCAGTTGCCCCATGACCACGCCGATGAGCGCGCCCAATACGCCCGCGGGCGCTTGCTCAACCCATCCCCTGCCTCGCGTGCTCGTCACCGCCAGCATCGTGCCCCCGGCGGCCAACACCGCGGATGTGAGCATGTTTGTGCCGCAGTTGGGGTGGATGGCCAGTTGCCGTTCGCCTTCTTGCAAGCGGCGGATGGCTTCTTTCACCGCCTGGTGCAGCATGTCGGTGGGGATGTCGCCATAGATATAGAACCCGCGGCTATTGGACCGACCCGCCATGCTGGTGAAGGGCGTCATCCGGCTGAGGATGTGGATGGTGGCGTGTTCGATGGCGTGGTTCCATCGGGTGAGAGCGAAAAAATGCATCGTGGGCTGGCTCATAATCGGCGGATGGGACATTGAACAACCCTGGGAAGGAAGCGCGTATCGCGTCATGCTGACGCCATCTTCCTATTTTACCACACCATGCCCTTATCTCATCCCGCCCCGCCAACGCCTTGCAGGGCCTGGTCCGGGGGTATCCTGTTTCGTTTTATTTTGAGCAGGACTTACGCAGTTGCAGGAAATGGTGTAAACTAGGTCGACGTTTAGGTTTGGAGGATAGGTTATGACCCCACCGAAAGTAGACGAATTGGACTACATGCACTTTTTGGTTGCGGCCCAACGGGTCTTTAGCGCCACAGAGGCCGCGCGGATTCGGGAGTAGGGCCTTAAAACCAAGGTTATGATAAGGTTACGTCCAAACGTATTCTTCCCCGCCCAAGGTCCTCCCCTCGATAGCTGCCCAACTAAGACTTGATCCCCTTCCCCCGCATAGGAAAACGTCCATCTGCGGGAATCCAATCCTCCCAGGGCAGGGCGCGCACGCCCTCGCACAGATCATCGAAGGTGCGAGCCTCGAATTCTCCCCACTTCACCAACACCCTGTCCGCGCTACGCAGCCACAGGTTGGCCCGCGGGATGTCAGTTATCTGAGCGGCAAACTGAACGCGCCCCTCTGAGGCTCGCACATCGTCAAATCTCATGGCCAGCGCTTCGCGCTTGACCACGGTTTCCAGGCCGAAAGTGGTGGTGGCGATGAGGGAGAGGTCGGTTACAGATGGATGAGCCGGGCTTTGAAGTTGTCCCCCAGCATGGCGTTGATCTCGGGCAGGAGGGCTTCGGGGATGGGTTCGTCGGTTTTGAGCACGATAATGGCGACTCCGCGCGGACTGAGCCGTCCCACATGCATAAATGCGATATTGATATCTCTTTCGCCCAACAGGGTGCCTAGTGCGCCGATGACGCCTGGTTTGTCTTGATGCCAGGAGACGAGATAATGCCCTTTCGGTTGGAATTCCACCCAGCGGTCGGCCACCGCCACGATGAAAGGTTCGCCGTGAAGCACGCTGCCCTTGACGCTGGCGCGCTGGTCGCCCGACCGCATGTCCAGGGCGATCATGTTCTCATAGCGTTCATAGTGATGTCGCTGCCGGTATTCGGAGACGATGATCCCGCGTCGATGGGCGATGAGGTCCGCGTTGACCACATTCACCCGCTCTTCAACAACCCCGGCCAGAAGTCCTCGCAACGCTGCAGCTTGCAAGATCTTTGTGTCGTATTCGGCCAAAGGGCCATGCACGGTGAGCTCCACCCGCTCCACTTGCATGGGGTGGAATTGGGTGAGGAATCGCCCCATTTTTTCCACCAGGTCGATGAAAGGATTGATGAAATCGATATCGGTGGCGGGAATGAGCGGGGCGTTGATGGCGTAGCGCGCGGGCCGATCGTGGAGTACGTCAATGACCTGCTGGGCTGCATCCAACGCCACCTGGAACTGGGCCTCGGTGGTGGAGCCGCCGATATGGGGGGTTATGACGATCTTGGGGTGTGTGCGCAGGGGTGAATCGGGCGGGAGGGGCTCTTGTGCGAAGACATCCAGGGCCGCGCCCGCAAGCTGGCCCGCATCGAGCGCGGCCAGCAGAGCCTGCTCGTCAATGACTCCGCCGCGGGATGTGTTGATGAGACGGGCGCCCGATTTCATTTTGGCCAGGGTTTCGGCGTTGATGAAGCCGCGTGTTTGGTCATTCAGGGGCAGGTGCAGCGAGACGAAATCGCTGCGGGCAAGCAAATCATCGAGGGTAGCCAACTCTGCGCCCATGTTCTGGGCGTATTCCTGGGAGACATAGGGGTCATAAGCCAGGACGCGCATGCCCAGGCCCACGGCTCGGCGGCACACATGCCCGGCCACCCGGCCCAACCCCACCAGGCCCAGAGTCTTCTGGGCCACTTCCACGCCCATGTACGCCTTACGGTTCCACTTGCCCTGGCGCATGGCGAGGTGCGCTTCGGCCACGTGACGGGCCAGGGCGAACAGAAGGGCGATGGCGTGCTCCGCGGCTGCGGCCACGTTGCCCGTGGGAGCGTTGGCCACGATGATCCCCGCCTCGGTCGCCGCGGGGATGTCAATGTTATCAACGCCCACGCCTGCTCGGGCGATGACTTTGAGGTTTTTGGCTGCGCGAATCACCTCTGCGGTCACTTTCGTGCCGCTACGGATGATGAGCGCGTCGTAGTTGGGGATGATGGCGATGAGTTCCGCGGGCGAGAGGCCCGTGCGCACATCCACCTGCAAGCCCGCTTCGCGCAGTAAGGTCAGGCCAGCTTCGGCCAGGGGGTCGGAGATGAGTACGTGTTGAGGCATTGTTCAACCGTGTCAGGATGGCGTCAAGGCGAAGAGGTCGTTTCAAACACCCAATCCAGGTAGTCGCGTGAACCATCTGTGATGGGCGTCATCACGATCTCGGGGGTGTCATAGCTATGATGCGCTTTGATCCACGCTTCAACCTGAGCGAAAAGCGCCGTACGGGTTTTGATGAGAAGCAGCAGCTCATCATCTTTCACGATCTCGCCTTCCCAGCGATACGTGCTGCGGATGGGCGTTTGCTGCACGCACGCGGCCAAACGGGCCTCCACCAGGCCCGCGGCCAACCTGTCCGCCTCTTCTTGTGAGCTGCATGTGGTGAGCATGATCGCGTAATCAGACATGCAAGGTCTCTCTTTCTTCACACCGTCGTGATCTTTGTGGCTAATAAGGGGTGCGTGAATAGTCGCTTGGGGTGTATAGTGAATCATAGCATGTTCGGAAAGGGAAGACAAAGCCGCGAGGTTGCCGCATCTGCCCAGACGTTGCGGTTTGAGCTTGGGGCGCCTGTTTTACGGAAATAGGAATACCGGCTATAATCTCCCCATGCCCGAACGCTCACCCCTCCCTTCGCCCGAAGAAAAACCGGTCTTCGTCCGCAACATGTTCGCAGACGCGGCCCGCCGCTACGATCTCATGAACCGGGTCATGACCTTGGGACAGGATCAGCGCTGGCGGCGCATGGTGGTGGAGGCGTGCCAGCTTCCGCCCGGAGGCCGCCTGCTGGATGTGGCCACCGGTACGGCGGACATCGCCCTGGAAGCCCTGCGTCAACACCCTGACGCGTGGGTCATTGGCACGGATTTCACCCATGAGATGATGCGCATCGGGCAAGCTAAGGATCCGGATGGACGCATTTCTTTCGTCGAGGCCGATGCCCTGCGCCTGCCTTTCCCCGACGACAGCTTTGATGCGGCCTGCTCTGGCTTCCTCATGCGCAACGTCACCGATGTGGCGGCCGCGTTTGCGGAGCAGCGACGGGTGGTGAAGCCGGGCGGGCGCGTCCTCTGCCTGGAGATCACCCGGCCCGCTGCACCCATCTGGCGGGATATCTTTCACATCTACTTCTTCAAATTCGTGCCCCGCATCTCCGCCTTCTTCAGCAGCAACAAAGACGCCTACACCTACCTGCCCCACTCCACCTTGCAATTCCCCCGTCCGCCCCAACTGGCCGAAATCATGCGCTCGGTGGGGTTGAAGCGCGTTACCTGGCGCACCATGATGCTAGGCGCCATGGCTCTGCATGTGGGAGAAGTATGAATCATCTTATCCTTGCCATAACGGGGGCGTCGGGCCCGATCTACGGCATTCGTTTGCTTCAGTTGCTGGCCAAAATGCCCGACATCGAGACCCATCTGGTTCTCTCCCAGGCCGCGCGCATCACCATCGCCCAGGAAACTGACTTCATCCCGGCGCAGGTGGAGGCCTTGGCTGATGTGGTCTATCGCCCGGGCGACATCGGCGCGGCCATTGCCTCCGGCTCCTTCGCAGCTCATGGCATGATCGTCGCCCCTTGTTCCATCAAAACCCTTAGCGCCATCGCCCACAGCTACGCCAACGACCTCATCGCCCGCGCCGCGGACGTGCAACTGAAAGAGGGCCGTCCACTTCTGCTTATGGTGCGGGAGACGCCTCTCCATCTCGGGCATCTGCGCCTGATGACCCAGGCCGCAGAGATGGGCGCCATCATCTTCCCCCCTGTCCCCGCGTTCTACGCCCGCCCACAGACTCTGGACGAGATGGTGATGAATACGGTCGGGCGCATGCTGGCCCGCATCGGCATCCCCAATGACGCTTTTAGCGAGTGGAGAGGAATTGGGAAAGCGTGAGGTTTTGCCATGAACGCAGAAAAGCTTGCTCCAATCCATCCTGGCGAAGTCCCTGCCTCTCCCCAGTTTTGGTTGGGATTGCAGATGGATGATGACCTCGATATCGCCATGGACAAGTTGGGGGACGCTATCGAGTGGGATGTAGAAAGTTTTCTACCCGAAACCCCTTGAGATGGAGTCCATGTCTTCACATCAAGCCATCCTCGACTTCCTCTCCGCCCACAACACCCTCACCTTGGCCACCGTCGGGCCCGAGGGGGAGGTGCATGCAGCCGCGGTGTTCTATGCCTTCACGCCCGATCTGCACCTCATCTTTCTCTCCGAACCAGACACACTCCACGCCCAGCACATCGGCTCAGGCGCGCCCGTCGCAGTCGCCATCCAGGCCGATGGCCAGGACTGGCAGCACATCACCGGCATGCAGATGCATGGGCTCGCCCGGCCAGCGGCCACTGGAGCCCGAGAAGTCTATCTCTCCCGCTTCCCCTTCATTGCCCGCACCGACGCGCTGGCTCGGGCGTTGAAAACCGTCCGGTTTTACGAGATGATCCCCAACTGGATTCGTCTCATCGACAACCGCCTGGGTTTCGGCCATAAACGAGAATGGCGTTTTACTGATTACTGAGAACTGAACTTATGTCCAACACCTCCCGCCGAGACCTGAACAAAGCCGCCCGATTGGGTCATCCTTCCTATGTGTGGCGCGCGGGCCAGGAACGCCGCTTTGCCATGATCCGCGCCTGGGCGCGAGTGGAGGGCGCGCGGGTGCTGGTGGATGGGGCGGGCGTGGGCATGTATAGCCGCCATCTGGAGGAGGCGGGTGCGTGGGTGGTCTCCATCGATATCGATTTCCCGAGCATGGCCGCGGCCAGCCAGTATACGGCCAACTGTCTGACGGCCGCGGGCGAGCGCCTTCCCTTCGCCGCCGCCAGCTTCGACACCGTGCTCTCCCACGAGGTGTTGGAGCATGTCCAGGATGACGCCGCGGCCATGAGCGAGATCGCACGGGTGCTGAAGCCGGGCGGCCGGGCCGTCATCTTTGCGCCCAACCGACTTTACTTCTTCGAGACCCACGGGCATTACTGGAAGGGTGAATATCACTTCGGCAACACGCCTCTCATCAACTATCTGCCCGATCGCTGGCGCAACCAGCTCGCGCCCCATGTTCGGGCCTATCGCAAAAGCGACCTGAAGCGCCTGATCGCACCGCATCCCCTGCGCGTCATCCACTGGACGCAGATTTACCCCGGCTATGACAACATCATCGCCCGCCAGCCCGCGCTGGGCAAAGGGGTGCGCGGGTTCACGCGGATTCTCGAAAAGACGCCCCTGCGGGCCTTTGGCATCTCCCATTTCCTGGTGTTGGAAAAAATACAAGGCGCCTGATTTTTCATTGACGCCGCTAGGATGAATGAAAAATCAATTTCTCTCGAC
>DUEQ01000530.1 GCA_011192085.1 Caldilineae bacterium | reverse complement strand
CGCCGCCATGCGCGCCCGCATTGCCCACCACCGCGCCGCCCACCGTGCCAGGGATGCTCACAGCCCAGCTCAGGCCTGCCAGCCCTCGCCTGATGCTCTCCCGGGCGAAGCCCGCCAGGGGCGCGCCTCCCTCCACGGTGATCTCCACCGGGCCTGCGCCTTCCGCCTCGGGCCAGCGCATGCCCTTGCACTGATTCAGCAGCGCAACCCCGCGCACCCCCAAATCGCTGATGAGCATGTTCGAGCCGCCACCCAGCAGCAGATAAGCGACGTCCGCCTCATGCAGCGCATCCAGGGCCGCGATCATATCCGCTTCGCGCTGGACGATGACGAGGTAATCCGCCGGACCGCCGATGCGAAAGCTGGCGTAGGGAGCAAGGGGCGCGTTCCGCCGCAGCCCGCCGCGACTCAGCGCATCGAGCCGGGTGAGCAGGGTGGCAGGGGGAGCAGAGATGAGGGACATGGGGGCGGTTATTCAGTAGTCTGTGTTCGGTGTTCAGCAATCAGTAAGCGGTAGGCAGTCGACACGGGCGGAAGTCCGCCGATGCCCATAAAAGGACGATGGAGAGGCGCTAAGACCATCATCTATCGTCCATCGTCCTTTCACATGGCGCCCCGTGCTTTTGAGGCCAGGCGATCCAGCAGCAGGGGCCCGAGCCGGGTGGCTGAACCCGCGCTGAGGATGATGACCAGACTGTTGGGGCGCAGCGTCTGAGCCAGGAAATCCGCGATGGCGTCCAGATCGCGGATGGCCAGGGCCCGTTCATGGCGGGTGGCCGCGGCCACCCGCTCAGGAGTCAGAGTCGCGTCTCGAGGTTCGCGGGCCGCGTAGATGTCGGTGACGATGACATGGTCGGCGGAGCTGAACGCGCCATTGAACAGATCGAGAAAGGTGCGGGGGCGGCTGTACGTGTGAGGCTGGTAGATGGCCCAGATCGTGCGGTCGGGATAGGCCGCGCGAGCGGCCTGGAGGGTGCTCTGCACCTCGGTGGGGTGATGGGCGTAGTCATCGATGACCATGACGCCCGCGACCTCCCCCTTGAATTCGAACCGGCGGGCCGCACCCCGATAGCAGACCAGATGGGGGATGGCGTCCTCATAGGCCAGGCCCGCCTCGCCCGCGGCCAGCAGCGCGGCCATGCTGTTCAGCACGTTGTGCATGCCCTGGATGCTCAGTTGCACGGGCCAGGCGCCCTGGGGCGTGACGAACAGATAGCGCACGCCCGCGGGCGTCATCTCGACGTTCTCAGC
Source organism: Caldilineae bacterium (assembly GCA_011192085.1). Taxonomy (GTDB): domain Bacteria; phylum Chloroflexota; class Anaerolineae; order J102; family J102; genus M2005. The sequence goes on along the minus strand of DUEQ01000530.1, from coordinate 10,597 downwards.
TCGGGCGTATGCGCCCCGAAAACTGCCATAGCTCAAGCCATTCGACAACCGGCCCCGACGCTCCCAGGCGCGCAAGACAGGATCATCCCGCCAGTAGATAACCCGGCCATCAGGTCGCATTTGGGCCAGCAGCCGAGAAAACGCGTCCTCATACGCGGCCCGGGTGGGGAAGAGATCGGGATGGTCCCAGTCCAGGTTGGTGATGATCAGCCGCCAGGGCCGCAACCCCAGGAACATGTGATCATACTCGTCCGCCTCGATAATGAACAGCGGCTCCTCCCCCGCATCGCTGAACCCCAGCGCCGGGATCTCGCTGCCGATGATGTAGCCGGGCCGATGTCCCGCCCGGGCGAGGATGTGGGTGATGAGCGCCGTGGTCGTCGTTTTGCCATGGGTTCCCGCAACCGCGAGGACGTCCCGGTCCGCGGTCAGCGGCCCCAGGATGTCTTTGCGCTTGACCACGGGGATGTCCCAGGCGCGGGCCTGTTGCACTTCGGGATTGTCCTCGGGCACGGCCGAGGAGATGAGGAGGAGATCGGGCTTGCGGGGCGGGGCATCGTCCAGGAGCTGCTCGGCCCGATGCCCCGCGAAGATGCGGGCCCCCAGCAACTTCAACGCCTCCGTGCGTTCGTTGATCGCCTGGTCGCTGCCGCTGACGCGAAACCCCATCTGCAACAACACCCGGGCGATGGGCGCGAGGCCAGTGCCGCCGATTCCCACCAGATGGATGCGGCGGCCACGACGTTCATGAGGTTCGAGTCGAAAGAGGGCTTGCCAGGTCATGAAAGCGTGTGAAATGAGAAGCGGATAGGCGATGATGGTCCGTCGACGACTACTTGCGAACGCGGAAGAGGAGCATGACGGCGACGAGAAAACCCCAAAACGCGGGGGGAACCACGTAGGGCGGAAGGAAGGCCGCGATGGTTTCGCCTGTGGGAGTGAGAGGCAGATAGAGAAGGCCGAAATCGGCGATGGGATACTGATAATAATCCTGAAAATACCAAAGCGTGCCCGAGATAAGATAACCATTCATAACGCCGACCAGCAGACTATACACGCTTCCCTTCCATCCGGGCGCGGGCTTGCCCGGAAAGGAGAGGGTTTGTCCGGCGTAACTGGCGAAGACCGCGGCCATGAAGCCCAGAGAGAAGATGGAGGCCAGGGCGTGTTGCATCTGACGTTGGGTCACCGATGCGTCGAAGACCCGTGCGTAAAGGCTGTTGATCAGCCCTGGCATCTTGGGCGCGGCCAGGTAGGTGATCAGAAAGAGGGTGGCAAAGATGATGATGGTGGTGCCCAGCTCGTTGGGATATTTTCGCACCAACGCCACCATGACGAAAATGGTGAAGATGCTGAGCCAGAGATATTCGAAGGGGCCCATGATCAGCTTCCTCCTCCGCCGCTGTTGCCGCTCTTCTTTTTCGCGGGTTTGATGTTCATCAGGACGAAAACGACCGCCGCCAGGAGCATAATGGGGATGCTCCAGGCGCCGAAGAGCTGATGGATGAATCCAAAGACGCGGCTGCCGACGTCGATGGCGAGGCCAACGAGGTAGCCGGTCAATGAAACGGCCTGTTTGAGAATCCCCGCCACGCTGAGGTCTTCGATCTGGAAAGGAAGCTCCTGGGGCAACCGGGGCAGGAAAATGTAGGAGAGGAGAAAGCCGTTCACCGCGCCCGAAACCAGCCCCAGGCCGGGCCATTGAGGCTTGAGTAGATTCGAAGCGAGATATCCCACCCCAACAAGGAAGAGCATGGCCAGAAACATGGCCATCTCCGCACTGTTCTTGGGGATGAGAAGCGGGAGCTGGCTGATCTCATCGAAGATGCCGTTGAGGGTTTCGGCGTTGAAGTTGCCCGTGGCAATGGCTTGCAGGCCGCCGTGCATGAGGAATTGAAAGGCGAACCAGAATCCATTGATGGCTTTGACCAGGGTCCTGCCCAGGATGTCGGGCTGCCCCGCCACGAAACCGGCCGCGATGAATCCTGTCTTCACCAGCTCGGCGATGAGCCCGCGCTGATAACCCTGCCAGGCGAACAGGGCGATCAGAATCCAGAAAAGGATGTTGGACTGGAGTTCGATGACGGTGGAGCCGTTCATGATCTTGTCTGGAGATTGCCGCCCAGGTCGAGCAGGGCGGTGGCGATGGCTTCGGCGGCGCGGGGCCGGGCCAATGCGGCGCTGGCCCGACTCATGGCTTGCAAACCTTCGGGATGAGTCATCAGGTTTTGAATGGCGGGCAGGAGCTCGGTGGGCATGGCGTCGTTCTCGACAATGATCGCTGCACCCCGATCGGCCAGGTAGCGGGCGTTGTGACGCTGGTGACCGCCCGAGATAGGCAGGGGAACCAGAATGGCGGGCAGGCCCAGCGCGGGGAACTCGCCCAAGGTGGAAGCGCCCGATCGGGCCACCGCCAGATCGGCTGCATGCAGGGCCGCGACCATCTCATCGTGCAGATAGGGGAAGAGGCGATAGCGCTCCCGCTGCGCCGGGCTCAGGCCCGAGGCGCGCTTTTGAGCCTCGGCGAAATCGAGTTCGCCGCTGATGTGAATGACCTGCATCCGCTGGAGTACATGGGGGAGCGCGGCGGCCAGAGCCTGGTTGATGGCCCTGGCCCCGCGCGACCCTCCAAACGTCAGGAGGGTGGGGAGATGGGGGGACAGATGGAAAGCAAGACGCGCTTGTGTTTTGGTCATGCTACGGCGCCGCAGCTCAGGCCGCACGGGATAACCTGTATCGAGGATGCGGGCGTCGTAGCCCTGGAAATGCGCCGCAACCTCGGGAAAGGACACCGCGATGGCGGCGGCGTGGCGGGCCAGGCGCTGCACGCCCAACCCTGGCGTGATATCGGGCAGATAGATGAGGACAGGGACGTCATGTCGGGCCGCGGCCCACACGACTGGGCCGCACACATAGCCCCCTGTGACGAACGCCACATCGGGCCGCCATGCACGCATCAGCGCATCGGCCTGACGGATGCCGCGGGCCATGCGCAGCGCGTTGCGGGCCAGCTTGAGGGGGCGCCGGATGCGGATCTGCCCGGCGGCAATGGGCGTAAAGTCCAGCCCCGCCCGAGCGGCCAGGTCCGCCTCCACGCCCTCCGCGGTGCCCGCATAGCGCAGATGCAGCGGTGCGTCGGGGTGCGGCGCGCGTTCGAGCCAGAGGGTTTTAAGCGCGGCTGCGACGGTGAGTATGGGATACACGTGACCGCCGGTGCCGCCGCCGGAGAAAAGTATGCGCATGAAGCTGAAATCGTCCTCCGCCGCCTTTCGAAATGTTCAGCAGGATGCCCAGCGCGGTGAAAATCATCAACGTGCTGGTGCCTCCATAGGAGAAGAAAGGCAGAGGAATGCCGGTGCTGGGAATGGTGACGGTGACCACCGCCAGATTGATGAACGCTTGAATCACGATCCAAGCGGTGATGCCAAAGGCCAACAGACGACCGAAATCGTCGCGGGCGTGCAGGGCGATGCGCGTGCCCTTATAGCCAAGAAAGAGGAACATGGCCACGATGCTTAGCGCGCCCACCAGCCCCAGCTCCTCGCCCACCACCGCGAAGATCAGATCCGACTGTACCAGGGGCAGCGCGCCCAGCTTGAACGTGCTGTTTGTCAGCCCCTTGCCAAACAGGCCGCCCGATTGCAACGCATAATAAGCGGCCCGGATCTGCTCCTCGGAGCTGGACCAGGGGGCGATGAACGCGCCGATGAAATTCGACACCCGGCCCATGGCGTAATCGTACTTGGTGATGGCGAAGATGAAAACCCCGCTCATCACCAGGACGAGGATGGCGATTTGCAACAGATCGGCGCCCGCGACGATGAGCATGGCCAGGGCCGTCAGCGCGATGAGGGCCGACGTGGAGATATCGGGCTGGCGCAGGATTAGAGCCAGAAAACCGCCCAGGATGACGGAAAAAGGCAGCAGGCCCATGGTCACATCGCTGACCTTCTCCCCTTTGGATGCGAGCCAGGCCGCGATGTAGATGACGATGGCGAGCTTCGCCACCTCGGAAGGCTGGATGGAGCCGCCGAACAGGTGGCGTCTGGCTCCGCCTACGCCCTCTTCGCCCACGAGCAGCACCATCACCAGCAGGCCTAACGACGCAATCATGATGGGGATGGCCAGGGTGCGCCAGGTGCGATAATCGATCAGCATCATCGCATACATGCTGATAAAGCCCAGCCCCACCCACATCAAATGCTTCGTGATGAACTTATAAGGATGTTCGAGATCGATGGCGTAAGACGCGCTGAACTGCATGACGATGCCGAAGCCGATCAGGGTGACGATCAGGATCAGCAGGCCATAATCGATGTGGTTGGAGGCGGTTTTCGCTCGGGCGGTCATGGAAATGGGCGTCTTGCCAGGATGGAAAGTGGGGGATCGGACTGAAACCTAGGGGATGATGGTCAAGGAGCATCGTCGGCTTACGATATCAAGGCCTGGACCAGCTCGCGAAAGTGCTGGCCCCGAGCCGCGAAATCCTGATACGCGTCGAAACTGGTTCCGCCTGGAGCCAGGAGCGCGACCTCTCCTGGTCGGGCGACGCGCGCGGCTTCCCTCACAGCCGCGGGCAGATCAGTCGTGGGGATGAAGGCTTGCAAACGGGAGCCAGGGGGGCGATGCGCCAGGGCCCCTTCGATGATAGGCCGGGCCTCGCCAAAAGCGATGACCACCCGCACCCGGCGATGCACCTCCTCGGCCCACGCGTCCCAGGGCAGATGCTTGTCGCGTCCTCCTGCCAGCAGCACGATAGGCTCCTGGAAACTGCGTAGCGCGGCCAGAGCCCGCTCGGGTGCGGTGGCGATGCTGTCGTTGACCCACAGCACGCCATCGATGCGGGCGACCTCCTCCAGTCGATGGGGCACGCCTTGAAAAGCGGCCAGGGCCTCGGCCATGCCCTCGGGCGTCGCGCCCGCGGCCGCGGCGATGACCGTCGCAGCCAAGGCGTTGGCCAGATTGTGCCGCCCTCGCAGCCGCACCCCGTCCACAGGCAGCACGCGATAGGTCTCGTCCGCCCAGCGCAGCGCGATCCAGCCATCCTCCAGCCACGATCCATCGCCCTGTGCGGGTCGCTGGAAGCCGAAGGTAACCACCTGGCCAGGGATATCGAACGCCCACGCGGGCTGCCCATCCCCCGCGGAGATGCTCACCCGGCCCGACCGGGCCCAGGCCCCGATCATAGCGTCCTCCCGATTGAGCACGGCCCAATCGTCGGACGACTGAAAGGCCAGGATATTGGCTTTGGCCGCGGCGTAGTGCGCCATAGAAGGGTGTCGGTCCAGATGGTTGGGCGTGAGGTTGAGCATGGCGGCCACGTGCGGGCTGACGCCAGCGGGATCGTTCCAGGGCGAAGGAGCGCCAGACCAGGCCGCGGTTTCGCCCCAATAGAGAAGCTGAAAACTGGAGAGCTCCATCACCGCCCTGTCATCGGAGCGGATATCCTCCAGACGGGGCAGCAGGGGATCGCCGATATTTCCCCCCAGCCAGACGCGACGCCCCGACGCCTGCAACATCCTGGCCGCCAGGGTCGTGGTCGTGGTCTTGCCGCTGCTGCCGGTGACGCCGACGATGGGCGCGGGACAGGCCTGCGCGAACAGCCGGGGTTCGCTGGTCAGGGGCAGGTTGCGCGCCCGGGCCCCCTGCAGCAGGGGAATCTCCTGCGGCACGCCGGGGCTGACCGCGAGCGCGTCCACGCCCTGCAGCAGGGCCTCGGTCTGCGGCCCAATGACCACCTCCACGCCCAGACGCGCCAGCTCCTCCCGCACATCCTCCGCAGGCGGGCGCAGATCGCTGGCAATGACGCGGGCGCCGCGCGCGGCCAGCCATTGAGCCGCGGCGCGGCCCTCGCGGGCCAGGCCGATGATGAGGATGGTTTGAGAGGAGAAGGACATCGGTTGCTAATGACTGAGGGTTGTTTTTAGGCCAGGGCCAGGGCGATGCCGATCATGCCGGAGAGGATGCCGATGATGAAGAAGCGCTGGGTCACATGATTTTCGGCCCAGCCGCTGAGCTCGAAGTGATGATGTAGAGGGGACATCTTGAAAGGACGGATGTCCCGCCCCAAGAAACGGCGGCTGAGCTTGGCCGAGGCCACCTGCAGGATGACGGAGAGGGCTTCGGCCACAAAGGGGAGGCCAATGACGGCAAGCAACAGCCATTGGCCCGTCATCAACGAGAGGACGCCCAGGGTTGCGCCCAGGGCCAGGGAGCCGGTGTCTCCCATGAACAGGTCCGCGGGGAAGGCATTGAACCAAAGGAAGGCGAAGAGTGCGCCTACGGTGGTGAAGGCGAATGCGGCCAGCCACACCTGCCCCTGCAAATAGGCGATGAGGCCGTAGGAGGCGAAAGCCACCGTAGCCAGGGAGCCAGCTAAGCCGTCCAGGCCATCGGTGAGATTGACCGCATTGGCCGCGCCCACGATGATGAACAGGGCCACGGGCAGCCACCACAGGCCGATGTCGATGCGCTGGGGCACGGTGGGGATAGCGATGCTGTGGATATCCAGTCGCCAGAACATGACGCCGGCCAGGATCAAGGCCAGGAGAACCTGGATAGGGAATTTGGACCGGGCCAGCAGGCCCTGCGCATCCCCGCGCTTGCGGAGGATGCCCGCCAGGTCATCGAGAAAGCCGAGGACGCCAAAGGAGAGCATGGCGAACACGGGCACGAGGACCGATTCGCCGATGAGGGTGAAGCCGAGCAGGTTAGCCAAGTTCAGGCCCAGGTTGATGAGAACCACAGGGGCGATGAAGAGGATCCCGCCCATGGTGGGCGTGCCCGCCTTGGATAGGTGGGACTGAGGCCCCTCCATGCGAATGCGTTTGCCAAGTTGATGGTGTTTGAGCAGGCGGATGAGGGGATCTCCCCAGATGACGGCCAAGAAAAAGGCCAGGGCGGCCAGAGTGAGGGGATAGGACATGGTTTATGAAGCGGATGCGGTGAGGGCGGCGGCGATGATATCCATGTGCATGGCTCGGGAGCCCTTGACCAGGACGGTGTCGCCGGGCTGGATCAGGGCTTTGGCCAGGTCGATGGCCGCGTCCGCGTGCTCGACCTCGAACACCGCATCCGCGGGCATGCCCTGAAAACGAGCCTCTTCCGCGATCCAGCGGGCGCGAGGCCCGACCGCGATAAGGATGTCCGTGGTTTCGACGGCGCGAGCGCCGACCATGCGATGGCCTTTTTCTTCCTCTTCGCCAAGCTCCAGCATATCGCCCAAAATGGCGATACGCCGACCATCCATCTCCTCCAGCAGATTAAGGGCGGCGATGGTGGAGGGGGGGCTGGCGTTGTAGGTGTCGTCGATGAGGGTGCTTTGATGATAGCCGGGGGCAACGTCGATGCGCAGCCTGGCGTTGACATCTTTCAACCCGCGGATGATCTCTTCCCAGGCCAGGCCGAGGATGAGGCCCACCGCGGCCGCGCGTAGCGCCGTGTGCACGCTGTGCCGTCCCAGCAGGGGAAGCTGCACGTGGATCGTCTCGGTGCGACGGCCCTGGCGGTGGTGGAAGCGGAAGCGGATGCCCGCCAGGCCATAGCTCTCGATGGCGTCCGCCCAGAGATCGGCCTCGGGCGTAAGGCCATAGCGGAACACGGGTGCGGGGCTGAACCCGGCCATCCGCCTCACCCAGGCGTCATCCCAGTTGAGCACGGCCCAACCGTGGGGCGGCAGGGCGCGGATGAGCTCCGATTTGCCGCGGAAGATGGCGTCCATGCTGCCCGCCCGCTCCAGATGGATGGGGCCGATGTTGGTGATGACGCCGATATGGGGATGCGCGATGGCGCAGAGCTGGGCGATCTCACCCTCGGTGTAGAAGCCCATCTCCAGCACGGCGTAACGATACTCGGGAGTCAGGCCCAGAAGGGAAAGGGGCAGGCCGATCTCATTATTGTAGTTGCCGGGCGTCCACAGGGTGGGGTGGCGCTGGCGCAACACCGCGGCGACGAGCTCTTTCGTGCTGGTCTTGCCCACGCTGCCGGTGATCCCCACCACGGTGGGATCGTGGCGGGCCCGCCAGGATGCGGCCAGTCGTTGCAATCCGGCCAGCGCATCGCGCACCAGGAAGATGACAGGGGGCGTGATGYGGGCGGGWGCGGGACCATCGATGGGGATGACCTGGGCCTGGACGCCCGCGGGGACGCGATGGGCGATGACGGCCGCCGCGCCGCGGGCGAGCGCGTCGGGGATGAAGTCATGGCCGTCCGCGCGCTCGCCGGGCAGAGCGATAAAGCAGCCTCCGGGCTTAACCTGGCGTGAATCGATGACAAACTCAGACACGGGAAGGGCGACCAGGTCGGGTGGGACGCGCTTCCCGCCGAGTCCCAGGTAGATGTCCGTCAGGGTGAGGCTCATGGGGCGGTTTGCAAACGAACGGCGTCAGGAGGCAGGTTGTCGATGGTGATGATGTCTTGGGCGATGACGCGAAAGGTGGGGGCTGCGGTCTCGCTCGCCCAGGCGGAGGTCTTGGGCCGTTCTAATTTTACCAGAATAAGGTACTGGGGAGCGTCTGCGGGAAAGAACCCGACAAAGGTGGTGATGGTGCGGTCCTCCTTGTAGCCGCCCAGGGTGGGGATTTCGGCGGTGCCGGTTTTGCCCGCGATGGCGTAGCCGGGAATGGTGGCTTGCTTCGTGTGATTGGCCGCGGCCACCATCATCTGGGTGAGGGTGCGCGCGGCTTGCGGCGAGATGGCGATGCTGGCCCCCTCAGGCTTCTTCACCCGAACGACGTCCTCATTGATCGACATCTTGACGACGTGGGGGCGATGGACGACGCCGCCCGCGGCGATGGCCGCGATCGCATTGGCCATCTGCAAGGGGGTGACGCTGATGCCCTGGCCAAAGGCATTGGTAGCCAGGTTGCCCAGGGCCCACCGGGGCGTGTTGGGACCGTTGACCAGGCCCGGCGCTTCGAAGGCCAGCTCGACGCCGGTGTTCTGTCCGAAGCCGAAGCGGGCGACGGTGTTGTAGAAGTCGGTGGCGCCGATGGCCCGGGTGGCGATCTTGGCGGTCGTCACGTTGAGGGATTGGGCCAAGGCCTGCTGCGCGGTGACGTTCCCCCGGCCTTTGCGATCCCAGTTTTGGATGATCTGTTCACCGTAAATGAATTTGTCGGTGTCTTTGAATTGGGTCTCGGGGGTGATGGCGTTCTTATGCAGGGCCGCGGCAAAGGTGATGAGTTTGAAGACAGAGCCAGGTTCGTAGATCTCGCTGATGGCGGGATTGACGAACCGCTCCAGGGGGAATTGGGGGTATTCGTCGGGGTTGTAGGTGGGATACCCCGCCATGGCCAGAATGGCGCTGGTCTGGGGGGCCATGATGATGACCACGCCACTTTCCGCTTCGTAGGTTTCGACGGCCTCTTTCAGACGGGTTTCGGCCACGAATTGGAGGGAGCGGCGGATGGTGAGGATGAGATCGCGACGGGCAGGGGAGGGGATGAAATGGCTTTGGGGCAGGACCGCGTTGGCGGAAGGCGCGCCCAGCCGGGCGTCGAGTTGGGGATCGGGTCCAGGTTCGATCTCATCGGTGGGCGCGAGGAGGAAGTTGTTAAAGTATTCCTCCACGCCATAATGGCCCTTGTTGTCCACATCGACAAAGCCCAACAGGTGCGCGGCCAGGCTCTTTTCGGGGTGAAAACGAGTGGGATAGATGTCCACACCGATGCCAACCAGGTCGGAATCGGCCATGATGGCCTCCCCTATCTCGGGCGGCACATCGGAGGCGAGTTCGATATAGACGCTATTTCGATTTTCCAGAAAGATTTGCAGCAATGCTTCGGCTGAACGGTCTGGAAGATAGGATGCGATTTTTTCGGCGATGGCGGGCATGTCCCGCTGGTTCATCACTTTGGGAGAGGCCACGACCACGTAGCGGAAGGTTTGGATGGCGAGGGGATGGCCATCTGCATCGACGATAGCGCCCCGCAGGCGCAGTTTTTCGGGCAACGCGGACGCGGTTATCAGGGGCGGACGCCCAAAGAGTTGGTGCCGCATGAGCTGGAGGGCCAGCACCATGCTGACGACAACCATCAGCGCGAAGATGATTTGCATGCGCTGGCGAGGCGTCAGCCATGAACGCGTCGAGAGCGCGCCCTCTTCTCGATGGGAGATGGGCGCGTCCTGCGGGATGGGGTGGTAGGTCCGCATGGCCTAGCGTCTGGCGGTGATGGTTGGGATTAGATCGGATTGAACGAAAACGCTGCCGTCGTCCTCGCGTACATAACGTATCTGCGAAGGCGAGGGCGGGCCATAACCCGAAGCCCGGGCCCGCCGCACCATGGCTTCGATGTTGTTCGTTTCCCCAAGCATCTGCAATTTGGCCGCTAATAGACGCTGTTCCCGGGCGTATTCCAGTTTTTTCGCCTCGATCTGCATGCGGATGGCGTAGTTGACCGAAACCTGATAGACGTAAAGGCTCAGCAACAACGTGATCCCTGCAATCATCAACATGACCAGGATGGCGCGATGGAAGCGAATGCGGGTTTGGATTGCTTTGGCAGGCGCTTCTGATGAGATGGCGTTTTGCTGGAAGAGCATCTGGTCCTCTCTCTCTCTTGAACGAATGGCGCTTGGTGGAACCGCGGATGTCTGT
>DUEQ01000053.1 GCA_011192085.1 Caldilineae bacterium | reverse complement strand
TCGGTGTAAAGTTGGAACTGGTTGATTTTGAGAGAGGCCAACAGATCGATGAGAGCGTAAAGCGTCTCCATGGTGGGAACTCGGTCTCGGCTAATATCCAACAATACGCCACGATTGGGGAAATCGGGCCAGTCGGTGATGCGCAGCCCCGGCAGTTCCGCGCCCGATTGCAACAGGATCTGGCGCAAGGTCTGCACACCGTAGAACACACCAGCGGGGGCGCTAGCCACGATATGGACGCCCCCTCCATCGATGCTTAGCTCATAGCCTTGGGGATGTTGACTGGCATGGGCCGCGATGTTCAGGGTGATGCGGGCCTGCTGGGGCGCGGGCTTGCCGGCCACGATGTCCAGATGCACCCCTGCGAATGTCTCCACAGCGTCCTGCAATTGCCGAGCGGAGGAGAAAAGCTCGCCGGCCGTGGGAGCGTTGACGGCTAGCAGCCCTGATGTAAGTGAAAAAATTGAACCGGTGGGTATGATGCGTTGGGGGGTGGGCGTCAGGATCAGGGGCATTGGGTGTGTGGATGTCGCGGATGGCTCATGGGATGGGCGGGCCCGCCCTGGGGGGCTTTCAACAGGTTGGGGACGGCTGTTTCATCGGCGTCAGTAGCATGGTGGTTGCTTTGTTGGCGCTGATCGGGTGGGGCATCATGCCATGCTATCATTGACGCTCTGTCTTTCGTGTAGAAAGGCTCGCGAGGTTGTGACGAGATTGGAGCGATATTGGGCGATGGAAAGCTGGCCTTGTTGCATCCCTAAGAGCACGGCGCCCACCACCGGCGGCACAGTCAAGCGCACGAACCGGGCGCCCGGCGCTTCTTCCAAGATACTCTGTTTCATGGGATCCATCAACAGGGGGCCGCCGTTGAACATGCTGCCCGCTAATACCAGATCGAAGACCCGATCCTGGAATCCCAGTTGACGGATGACGCCTTTAGCCAGATCGGCCAGCTCCTCGCCTGCCCAGCGGATGAGACTCTGCGCGACCGCATCGCCCGCTTCAGCTATCTGAAATATCAATGGCGCCAGGGCCGGGCCGGGATGCAGTCGTCCCACTTGGATGCCTTCCAACAGGCTTGCTGCATCTTTCACGTCAAAATACGCCATGAATGCGGGGGTCAGCGCCGTCGCGGGCCCGCGCCGGGTCCATTCCTTGGCGATGGCAATGATGGCCTGGGCGACTAGTTCGTACGCGCCAGCATTTTCGCCAAATCGCATGCCGCCGCCAATAACGCGACCGATGTGGTGATGTTCGTCCCAGCCCCAACAGTTGTTGCTGGTGCCCGCGACCAAGGCTACGCCCCAGCCTTCTTTGGCCCCCGCCACCAGCCCGATGACCGTATCATTGACCACTTTTATGGGACAATTTAGTCCCAATCCGCTGATGGCTTCCAAGGTGGGAGCCAGTTCGGAAGGCCAATCATAGCCTGCAACACCGAAACCAGCGCCCGCGATTTGATGGCGATCAATGCCCGCCATGTCCAACGCGCAGCTCGTGATCCGTTGCAGCACCGAGCGTAGACCATCATACCCCACCACTTCATGATTGCCCGGTCCTGCTTCGCCAAAACCCACCGCGCGGCCGGTATCGTCGGCGATCAGCGCATGGCTTTTGGTTCCTCCGACGTCGATGCCGAGAAAGTATCGAGTCATACTTCCTTCCTTAGGATGTCGCGCAAGGTTCGCATACTCAAGGTCGTGATGTTCAGGTCATCCAATAGCTTCCCGAAAGCAGAAGACGCGGGCGTCTTCGGGGAGG
>DUEQ01000529.1 GCA_011192085.1 Caldilineae bacterium | reverse complement strand
CAGCGCAGTCAACACCCTCGGCGATCAGCGCTCTTGAATCTCCGCATCCATTCACGTGTCAAGCCAGCCATCACCCCCGCCCCCACCGAAGCGCCTTCCCTCGGCGAGGACCTTATCGGTCGCACCTGGAGTCTGGTCTCCCGGGCTCAGGCGGAAATGGCGCCCATCGCCACCCTGCCCGGCACAGAGATCACCATGCTTTTCGCGGCGGATGGCGCATACAGCGGCTCAGCCGGATGCAACGTCTACCAGGGAACCTACACCCTGGCCGCGGAAGGCGGCCTCGTTCTCGATCCCCCCATAGCCACCAAGCAACTCTGCGAAACGCCCGAAGGCGTCATGGAGCAAGAGGCCGCCTATCTGGGCCTGCTGCCCGCGGTCATTCGGTACGAGGTAGACGATGCGGACCAGCTCATCCTCTACGCCAGCGACCAATGGCAGCTCGTTTACCAGCAGCTCGCCGCAGTTCTCCCGCAATAACCCGCGTCCCCTTTCCCCCTCAGGGAAGCGCAATAGCCAAAAACCGGTCTCGGCCCGTCAGATCCTGGATGACCCGCCTATCCGCCCGAGGGAAGGACTGACGGGCCAGGGCCAGGACCTCATCCGCCTGGTCGCAGCCCATCTCCAGGAGGATGCGCCCGCCCGGGCGCAAAAATGCAGGGGCCTGGGCCAGCAGCCGCGCGATGTGGTCGAGGCCCCGCTCGCCACTGAAGAGGGCCTCGGGCGGCTCGAACGCGGCCACTTCAGGCATGAGATCGGTGCGAACCCCTTCGGGAATGTAGGGCAGGTTGGCGAGGATGATATCGACCGGTTCAGGTAGGGGAGCCAGCAAGTCGCCCAGAAGAAACGCGACCCGCGCCGTCAATCCCAGGCGACGGGCATTCCTCCGGGCCACGTCCAGCGCCTGGGGACTGATGTCGATGGCGTAGACTCGAGACTGGGACGCATGCCGAGCGACGGTCAGGGCGATGGCCCCGCTGCCCGTCCCCACATCCACCACGACCGCGCGCGGTCGCTCCCTCAGCCAGGTCAACGCCCGCTCCACCAGCTCCTCGGTCTCGGGCCGGGGCGTCAGCACAGCGGGGGTGACTTCAAGCTGGATGTCGTAGAACGCGCGTTGGCCCGTGATGTAGGCCAGGGGCTCGCGGGCCGTCCGCCGGGCCAGCAAGGCCCGAAACGCCGCTTCTTGCTCGGGCGTGAGATGCTGTTCGGGATGGGCCAGAAGCCACGAGCGCGCCACGCCCAGCGCATGGGCCAACAGCAGCTCCGCGTCCAGGGTGGGCGTATCCACGCCCGCGCGCTTCAGCACCTCAGTTGCTTCCCTCAACCTATCACGGATGGCAGGAGTCATTGGCTTGGGGGTAGGAGAAGGTGGTGACGTGTGGGATACAGGCGCGCGTTGGTGACCTTCCCAAAAGCGATCTCTTTGATTCTATTCCAATCGAGCGATGTGATCGAAGGCCTCCCGTACCCGGCGATAGGCCGCGTCCAATTCATCGGCCTTGTTGGCAGCGTTGCGGAAGTGGGTCTGGTAGAAGATGCGCCAGGCCTGATCCACCGCGTCGAAGCGCCGCGCGAGCTCGATCAGGTCGTTGCGTACCTGGTCCGCCTGCTCCGACAGACGACGGGCGTGGACCCCCGCTCGGATGAGTTCGATCTTGTGGGCCAGCGTGAGGGGAGAGACGACCTGCACCCCGCGGCGGCCATAATCGCGCAGCAACTCATAGGCCTGGGCGGTCAGGAAGTAGTAGACCCCTTCGGAGGGGATGAAGACGAACGCGAAGTCCTCGGTGCCCAGATCGGGCCGGATATAGGCTGTGGCGACCTTGTCCAGATGCCCCTGCACATCGCTGAGGAATCGACGCTTGAACTGGGCCCGGGTCTTGGGGTCTCGCGCTTCGCGCATCTTGCGGTAGTTGTCCAGGGGGAATTTGGAATCGATGATGATGAAACCATTGGCAGTCTTGATGAAGGCGTCGGGGGTTTCGCCGTTGAAGAGGCGGCGGCGGATGCCGTACATGTCGGGGGGAAGCTGGTCGGCCAGGATCTGCTCCAGCGCGATCTCGCCCAGCGCGCCTCGCTCCGTAGGCACGCGCAGCATCCTGTCCAGCGCCCGGTAGTCATGGCGGATGTCTCGGGCGTAGGTCTCCAACCGCCCGACGGTCTGTTCCAGGCCCGATTGCTGCATCGCCTTCACCAGCGCCATCTCCACGGTCTCTGGTTCGATCCTGCCCCGAGTGTACACCAGGTAGATAAGCGCGGCCAGCAGGATGATAACCACGCCCAACAACAGCGCCACAAGTTGCGACACGAGGGCCTCCTGTCGTCAGTTGGGGGAATGGGGGACGGTTTTGATGGTAATCAGTGATCAGTGGGGGTGACGGGGGCTGAAACCCCCGAACAAGTTGATGACTGGTGACTGCTGGAGAATTACGACGCCTGCGCCTGCAAGCGTTCGGTCTGGTCGGCCAGGGCGAGTTCGTCGATGAAGTCATCCAGATCGCCATCGAGCACCGCGGGCAGGTTGTAGGAGCTCTTGCCGATGCGATGGTCGGTGACGCGGTTTTGGGGGAAGTTGTAGGTGCGGATCTTCTCGCTGCGGTCGCCGCCGCCCAGTTGCGAACGGCGCTCCGCGCCCAGCTCCTCCTGGCGACGTTGCACTTCCATATCGTAGAGCCGGGCCCGGAGGATGGCCATGGCCTTGATGCGGTTTTGGAGCTGACTCTTCTCATCCTGGCAACTCACCACCAGGCCCGTGGACAGGTGGGTGATGCGCACGGCGCTGTCGGTGGTGTTTACGCTCTGGCCGCCCGGGCCGCTGGAGCGAAAGATGTCGATGCGCAGGTCCTTGGGATCGATGTCGATCTCCACCTCTTCCGCCTCGGGCAGGACCGCGACCGTGGCGGTGGAGGTGTGGATGCGCCCCTGAGATTCGGTCACGGGCACGCGTTGCACCCGATGCACGCCCGATTCGTACTTCAGGCGGCTGTAGGCCCCTTCGCCCTTGATGAGGAAGATGATCTCTTTGTAGCCGCCAATGCCGCTGCGGTTGCTGGAAAGCACGTCCACCTTCCAGCCATGGCGTTCCGCGTAGCGGGCGTACATGCGGAAGAGGTCTGCGGCGAAGAGTGCGGCCTCGTCGCCTCCTGCCGCGGCCCGAATCTCCATGATCACGTTCTTCTTGTCGCGCGGGTCCTTGGGGATGAGAAGTTTCTTCAGCTCCTCCTCCAACGCGGCCTGCTGCTGTTTCAGGTCTTTGAGTTCGGCTTCGGCCAGCTCCCGCATATCGGGGTCTTCCTCCAGGGCCGCCAGCTCCCGGGCCTCTTCCATCTCCTGCAGCACCCGCTTGTATTGGCGAAAGGTTTCAACGATCTCCCGGATATCGGCCTGTTCCTGTGCGATCTTGGCGGCGCGCTGATAATCCGCCGCGGTGACCGGGTCCGCCAATTGCCGTTCCAGTTCGTCGTAGCGCTGTTCAAGGCGTTCGAGTTTTTCGAGCATAAATGACTTTTGGTTGGAGCTGCGAAGGCAACCGCATAAAGGGTGGATTGCAGGCAGGAACTGCCGGATCGCGAATCCAGCTTGAACCGCCTCCAGGCGGATCCGTGATCCGCCAGGGCCACATACGTCCCCCTTCCCCCGAAGAGGAGCATAGCGACTTTCGAGAGAGGGTCGGGGGGGTTTTTGTTATTCCGCTTTTTCCAGCCACAGGGGCAAGTTGCCCAGGGCGATGATGTGATTCCAGGCGGGATTGTCACCTTCGGTCATGATCGCGGCTGCGCCAATAACCTGCCCGCCCGCTTTCTCGATGAGCTTTTTCGCGCCCTGGTACGTGCTGCCCGTGGAGATGACATCGTCTACGAAGAGGACTTTCTTCTCCCGGATGCGAGGAATGTCCCGGCCATCCATCCATAAGGTCTGGGGTTTGTCCGTGGTGATGCTGATCACCTCGGTGCTGATGGCGCCAGTCATATAGGGTTTGCGGCTCTTGCGCAGCACTGCATAAGGCAGGCCGCTCTTGACGGACATGGCGTAGGCCAGGGGTATGCTCTTGGCTTCGGCGGTAACCAGCATGTCGACTTCGGGGGGAATGCGTTCGACGAGAGCTTGAGCCACAGCCTCGGTCAGTTCGGTGTCGCCCAGAATGTTGAGGATGGCAATGACTACGCTGGGAGCGATCTCGACACGAGGGAGATGGCGTACAATGCCCGCAAGTTCGACAGTGTAGGGGGTGAGGAGTTCGGGTGAGACCATGTTAAGAATTCAATGATAAGAGAGTGAATGCGGTCGGTGGATTGGGGTGATTGTAGCACAGGAGGAGGGTTCAAGCATAGCGCAAGTGCAGAAGGGTGGCCTCCATGGAGCCGCTTTTGCGATAGACGCGGATCTGCTCTTGCGCGGGCGTGCGACGCTGCTCGAGCATGGTTTCCAATAGGGATAGATGGGCCGCATCGGGATGGTCGCCCAGAGCGGTTCGGGCCGCAGCCAAAACGCGTTCCGCCACCTCAGCGATGGCCGGGTCATCGAATGCGTAACGGGCGACGTGGCGATGCAGGTTGGCGTCGGGCGTGGTCGCCCGCCCCGGTAGGGAATTGTCTAAGGTCATGCCCTTGAGTAAGGCCAGCAAGGCTCCGTAAAGCTCGAAATCACGACAAGAATCGAAAGCCTTGAACTCGATGCGGCCCGCTTCGGCGAGGACGCGGGCGGGCTGGGTCAGGGAGGGTGCGCTGTCGATGAGATCGGCGGCGTTATGCAAAAAGACCATGACCGCGGGCCGGGGTCCTGTGCGTCGCCAGGTTCGTGCCGAATAGCCCTCCCACAAGCGGCCGTTGTAGAACGGGGAGCTGAAGCTAAAGGGAATGATGTAAGGGCTGTAGTAAGTAAGTTTGCGCCCGATGTCGATGAGCGTCGCGTCATCCCAGTCGGGATGGGAGAGGCTGAGGTCGGGCCCGTAGGTGAGCATGGGGATTTCTGCAGTCAGCATTTCGGGCGAGCCCTCGCGACGGCGCAGCTCGTAGGGCGTGAGGGGTGGATTGGGGAGGAATTCGGTTTGCCAAGGGTTGAAGCTAACCCAGACTGGCGAGAACCCATCTCCCGCGGCCTCCTCGGTTAGCCGTCTAAAGCTCGTTCGCAGTTCGTCCAGCACGCCTTGGATGCTGGTGTGGATGGTGGTCCGGATCTCGATGCCCTTGGGAGGACAGTCGATGACTTGGCCCTCATCATCAAAGCGTTCAAATCCCTCGATGTACCAGCGTTTGACCTTGATGCCGGCGTCACCCACTCGCAATTGGGGATAGTCACTTTCATAGCGTGGCAGGCGGGTGATGATGGCCTCGAACTGGGCGAAACGGGTGTTAGTGAAGTCCGCGAACTCGCCCATCGCGTTGAGGAAAGCTACTTCGTGTTCAATGCCAAAGTGATAGGGGCTCATGGCGTGGGCGTGAAGTGAGGTTTCTGCAACAAATTGGCCAACCGCACCTTGGCAAAGGCTTCGGTTTGGTAGTCGTCTGCGGCGTTGGCCTTTTGGGCTGCGATTTGATAAGACTCCATGGCCCGGCGCACGTCCCCTTTGGCCTCGTAGGCCATGCCCGCGATGAGATAGCTCTGCGGATTGGCTGGATCCGCTTTGGCGGCTTCACCTGTCATCATGAGCGCCCGGTCCACCTCGCCCAGGAGGAGATAGGATTGAGCTAGGTTGGAGAGGAGCGTGCTCTGGGGATAGCGATCGCGGAGTTGAGCAATAAGCGCGTCCCTCTTCTCATTCTGGCCTGTCAGATCGTAGAGGGCGGCCAGGAGAGAAAGGATATCGGGATCGTCGGGGGTGAGCGCGCGGGCGGCTTCCAGTTCTTGGATGGCTTCATCGAACCTGCCATGGACCACGTCATTTTCGGCGTTGAGCTTGTGCTCATAAGCCGCTGTCACCTTCTCATCCACCGGGAAAAGCCTTTGGAAGGCGACGACGCCGCCTGCGACGAGCAGGAGGACGCCCGCGAGGAGGGCCAAGGTGAGGAGGACGCGTCGTCGCCGGGCCGCGGCCTGGCTCTCATCCAGCCGCCACCACCAGCGCGTGTTCAGATCGGGCGGATGGGGGAGGGCCTCGCGCAGGGCCTTGAGCCCGCCCAACGGTCGCACCCCGGCCACGATGTCATTCCCATGCCGGCGCACCGCGCCTTGCACCTCTTGCCAGGTCACTCGCTCCGGGCGTAAGTCCATCCCCTGGGCCTCTAGCCGGGGAAAGAGCCTCTGGATGCGATCCAGATCGAAGAGCAGTTGCTTCAGGGCGTCGGGCGAAGCGTCAGCGCTGTTGACCGCGACCGCGTAACTGGCGGCCAGCAGGTCGCGCAGCTCATCCGCGGGGGTGCGGGTTTGCGGTGGGATGGCTCGGGCCATGTCGTGCGCTCAGGACGTCATGACCATGCGAAGCATGGCGTTATCGGTGTCGGAAGTCTGCCGCAAAAAGACCCCGACGCACGGGCCGGGGTCTTCGGCGAGAGTAAAGGGTGTCAACCAAGGGCCAGGGCAGGGCCGGTGGACCCTGATCTATAATTATTGTACCGGATTCATGATAATGTGTCAATTATTTCGAAGGTTCTTTCAAGATTTTTCATATTTTGAGAGGTGAATGATGATTTCTGTCATGAATGGATGGAGCGCTTAGGCCGCCTTGGCCAGCCGATCCCCATCCAGCTTGAGGGAGAGCACCTGGGATATGCCGTCCTGACCCATGCTCACGCCGTAAATCGTATCCGCGATCTCCAGCGTGGCCCGGCTGTGGGTGATGATGATGAATTGCGCCTTCTCGCTGAGTTCGGTGAGCGCGTCGCGCACGCGGCCGATGTTGGCCTCGTCCAGCGCGGCGTCGATCTCATCCAGCACAGCGAAGGGCGTGGGACTGACGCTGATGATGGCGAAGATGAGCGCGGACGCGGTCAACGCTCGCTCGCCGCCCGAGAGCATGGTGAGATTGGCGGGGCGTTTCCCCGGGGGTCGGGCGATGATCTCCACGCCCGTGTTCGTGATGTCCTTGGGGTCTGTGAGCGTCAGTTTGGCTGTGCCGCCCCCGAACAGTCGGGTGAAATAGTGGGTGAAGGCCTTGGCCACGGCCTTGAAGGTGCGGCGGAACTCCTGGTCCATGAGCTGGTCCAGCTCGCGGATGACCTGATCGAGCTGCCCTGCCGCCTCCTCCAGGTCCTGGGATTGTTGGGTGAGGAACTCGAACCGCTCTTTGGTGGCCTGGTACTCGGCCTGGGCCTCGGGATTCACCGGTCCCAGGCGGCGCAGCAACGCCTTCAGCCGTCGGATCTCCGCCTGGGTCTCGGGGGGGATCTCGGTCAGCCGGGGCAAGGTGGTGACGATGCGATCGAAGGGCAAGGGCTCCTGGCTCGCGACCCCGGCCTCGTTTTCGAACGCGACTAGGCCAAAGTCGTTTTCGATCTGCTTGCGCAGGTACTTGAGATGGTCCTCCGCCCGCTGCTGGGCCAGTTGCGCCTGATTGAGCTGACGCTCCTCCTGGTGCAGGCGCGCGCGCAGGGCTTCGCCCCGGGCGTCGTGCTCGATCCACCCGTTTTCCACCGCATCCAGCTCGGCCTGGGCAGGTTCGATCTGCCCGCGCAGGGCTTCGTAACGATGGTTGGTCTGAGCCATCGCCTCCGCCAGGGCGGTCAGACGCTCCTCCAGCGCCCGCCACTCCTGGTCGATGGCCTCCATGCGCGCCTGTCGCCGTGTCCTGTCCTCTCGCACCTTGGCGAGGCGTTGTTCCAGCTCCATGGCGATGGCGGCCTGGGCCCGCACCCTCTCCTCGATGGCGTCCAGCCGGGCCTGGGCCTGAGCCACAGCCTGCATCAGGCCCGCGGACCCCATGGCGGCCAGCTTCTCCTCCAGCGCGGCGATGCGGTTGTCCGAGGCCGTGCGTTCCTGGCTGAGCGCGGCGATCTCCTCCCGCAGTTGCGCCAACCGCCGCCCGAAATTCTCCAGCTCCAGCTTGCGTTCCTGGGCCTGGGCCTCGTGCCAGGCGTGCAATTGCCGGGCCTGGTCCAGGGCGCTCTGCACCTGGGCCAGCTCCGAGGTCAGGGCCTTTTCCTGCGCGCCTAGTTCGCTGGCCGCCTGCACCAGGTGCGTTCGCTCCTCCTCGATGGCAGCGATGGCCTGGCTTAGGCTCTCGATCTCCTCTTCCAGGCGCTTGACCCGGCCCTGCGCTTTCGCGATCTGGTCGGGAAGCTGACGATATTCCCGCTCGCGGGCCAGCACGCCTCCCTTCTGGCGCTGGTGGCGGCTGCCACCGCTGACGCTGCCGCCAGGATGCACATAATCCCCTTCCAGGGTGACGATGCGGGGGCGATAGCCGCGGCCCCGGCTGATGCGCCGGGCCACATTCAGGTCCTCCACCACGAGGATCTGGCCCAGCAGCAGCTCCACCGCAGGCTCGATCTCCCGCTGGTAGGCGATGAGGTCCGCGGCCCAGCCCAGAACCCCTTTCTCCCGAGGCGCGTTCTGGCGACGCTGGGGCCGCAGGTTGTCCAGAGGCAGGAAGGTGGCCCGGCCCCCGCGAGTGCGCTTGAGGTAGTCGATGGCGGCCTGGGCGTCGTCCCAGCTTGCCACGACCACATCTTGCAGGCGGCCGCCCAGAGCCACCTCGATGGCCTGTTCCAGATGGTCGGGGACCTGGATTAGGGTGGCGATGGGACCGAGCACGCCCTGGAGCTGCCCCTGATGGCTGGCCCGCACCACCTGCTTGACCCCTGCGAAGAGTCCCTCGCCCTCCGCGCGCAGCCGGTCCAGCAGGTCATAGCGGGCCTGAAGTTCCCGCGCCTGGGCCATGAATTCATTGCGTTGTCGTTCCAGTCGGGCGCGGCGGACCACCATCTCCCGCTCCCGCGCCTCGGCCAGACGATGTTTCTCCTGCAAGTCGCTGATCCGCCGACCGATATCCTGCAACCGAGCGCTGATGGCGTCCCACTGCGCCTGTAAATCGATGATGCGGGCCTCGGCCTCGGTCATGGCTTCCTGGCTGTGGGCAAGCTGCTCCTTCAGGGCCTGGCGTTGCTCCTGGGCATGCGCGATGCGGCTCTCCCGGTCATGGATGGCGGTGGTCAGCTCCATAAGTCGGGCCCGAGCCTCGTTCAGCGCCCGCTCTGTCTCCAGACGCTCCGCCTCCAGGGCCTGGAGCGCGGCCTGGGCTTCCAGCAACTGGCGTTGATGATGATTGCGCTCCTCGTGGATGGCGTTGAGCGCGGTTCGGGCCTCCTGCCAGCGGGCCTCTTCCGCGCGGATGCTCTCGGCCAGCAGCTCGATTTCAGCCTCCAACCGGTCCTGCTCAGCCTTCAGCGAGCGGATGCGCTCCCGGGCCACGGCCTGCTCTCGCGCCATCTCGGCCCGAGAAGCCTCCAGTGCAGCCAGTTCCCGCCGCCACTGGGCCAGTTTCGCCCGCAGGTCCGCCTGCTTCTGCCGCAAAGCCGCGGTCTCCTGGCTGTATTCCTCGATGAGCGCGTTGGTCTTATCGATGACCTGCCGCCAGTGGGCCACTGCCGCGCGGGCGTCCACCAGCTTGCTCACTCCCTGATGCCAGCTATACCCATACCAGATGCGCAGCAAATCCTGCAACTCCGCGCTGATCTGGTCATGCTGGATGGCCTTTTCCGCCTGTTTTTCCAGCTTCTTCAGCCGGGGCTCGATCTCGGCGATGATGTCTCGCACGCGAGTGAGGTTGTCGCGGGTCTTGGTCAGGCGGTCCATGGTCAGCCGCCTCTTTGTGCGATAGTGGGTGATGCCCGCGGCTTCTTCGAAGAGGATGCGGCGGTCCTCGGGGCGTTGGGCCAGGATCTGGGCCACCATGCCCTGGCCGATGACAGTGTGGGTGCGGCGGCCCAGGCCCGAACGATCCAGCAGCTCATGCACATCCTTCAGGCGGACGCGGCTGCCGTTGATGTGGTATTCGTTTTCGCCCGAGCGATAGGCGCGGCGGGTGATGAGCACCTCGTCGAAGTCGATGGGCAGCCAGTTGTCGCTGTTGTCCAGTAGGATGCTGACCTCGGCCATGCCCATGCGGGAGCGCTGGTTCGATCCGGCGAAGATCATATCTTCGGTCTTCTTGCCCCGCAGCACCGAGTAGGCTTGCTCGCCCATGACCCAGCGGATGGCGTCCGCGATATTGCTCTTGCCGCTACCGTTGGGGCCCACAATGGCGGTGATGTTGCTGTCGAAGAGGATTTCGGTGGGATTGGCGAAGGTTTTATAGCCGTGAAGGGTGATTTTTTTCAGGCGCATGGAATGAGTGCCGGGGCTGGAGTCCCGCGTCCGGGATCGATATGGGGGGATGGAAGTTGATCGCACCCACGGTTTTTTACCACAAGTTCGGCCCGAATGGAAAAGCCGCGCCCTGGCGTTGCGCCCCTCGCAATGGCGAAGGCGGGTGCGCGTTAGCGGCGGGGACGACGCGCGCGCCGCTTGCGGGCCGCGTGTTGCTGCAAGAACATCTCGATCATGATCAACAGGAGGAGGATGGCAAGGATGAGGACGCGGTCCAGAAAGTGTATCACGCGCAGCAGGACGAGGCTGGCGATGAACAGACCTGTCCACACGCCGAATCGCAACCCCATCGCCGCGATCTCCCGATCGTTGGCTTTGCCGATGAGTTGGCGCAGCAGCCGACGCCACAGGGGCGCGGCCACGCCCGCCACGGCGATGAGGATGAGCGTCAGCGCCGCGGCTTTGTAGAGGGGCGCGGGCGGGACCTGGATGATGAGCGCGGCCAGGCCTGCGGCCGCGGCCAGGCCTGCGATCAGACTGAGGATGTCTGCAAGGCGTGGGGACATGGGCGTGAGGGGGCGCGTGGGAGTGTGAGCGTGGGGGTGTGTTTCAGCCGAATTTCCGACCTCCGACCTCCGGCCTCTGGCGATAGGATAGCATGAGGCGGGCAGGATCTTCAACAACACACCCCGCCTTCGGCGCGAAGACGGGGTGCATCACGTTGGGCCACTCCTGGACGGGGAGGGTCAGCGACCGAGATAGGTTATGAGCCAACGTGCTCGCTTCATTCCGTTTCAGCGCCACCCAACCGCTCCTGTCTTTTTTACATCGGCATCGATGCACCGTCGTCAGACGCGTGTTGATGAGGCCCCTACGAAAAACAGCACCCCCGGCAGGACTTGAACCTGCGACCCGCGGATTAGAAGTCCGCCGCTCTGCCACTGAGCTACGGGGGCGCGTCACTTCTATCATGGTAAACTAGCTGACATGCCTTGTCAAGAAATGTCGATCAGGCGATACGTCAGCCCCAAAAGGACCGCGAAGAGAAGGATGTTCGCCACCTCGATCCATCCCAGCC
Organism: Caldilineae bacterium; assembly: GCA_011192085.1. Taxonomy (GTDB): domain Bacteria; phylum Chloroflexota; class Anaerolineae; order J102; family J102; genus M2005. Next base: position 934 of record DUEQ01000529.1, on the reverse strand, counting down.
GCCGGATGTTTAATTGCCCGCGCGGTATCCAGTCCAGCGCGCCCCACAGATGCTTGATGGCCGATGGCGTCAGCGCCAGCCACGCCCATTGCGGCGTCCATCCCCACGCGCCCAGCAGATACGCTCCCGTCAAACTGATCGCGGAGAACAGCAAGGGCCGCCATGCCGCGCGCAGACGTTGCATCAGGGACGGGGGCGAGGCCAGCCGGGCCTGGATACGCACTTTCAAGCGGATGTAGAGGATAGGCCCGGTGACTTGCGCCAATCCCAGCATCCAAAGTCCCAGCGCCCTCCTATCCAGGGTTTCGTGGGCGGCCAGATCCATCGCGGGCATGATCAAACTCACGCCCAACACGCCAATCCACTCGCCCCACGCGCTCATGACCCAACGCCGCTTAGGGGCAATGGCGAGGTGCACGACCAGCACGACAACGCCCGCCAGACCCAACCACAGCAGTTCCCATAATGCGTGCCGGAAGAGGAGAATCATGCCCGCCAGACCGCTGATTGCCAGATAGACGCCCGCCCAAAAATATATGGCCTTGGGCGGAGGCTGGGCGCGACGTCCATAGCGCAGGCGCACACCCTGGCTTAAGGGCTCCCGGGCCAGAAACAAGCTAAGCCCGGCGAGGACCGTGAGCAGGACCTGGGCATCGACGCCGACTGCCAGCATCGACGCCAGGATCAGACCGCCGAACGTTCCCCAACTCCCATGCTCGTGGGGAATCATGGGGGGCCACAGGGGCATGGTTGGGCTCGTTGTGCGCGTCTGGGTCATGAGTGGGGGCGGGAGGACGAGAGCGCGAGGACGAGAGGATGGAGGCCAGGGCGTTGGGGCTGCGGCCTGAGCTTTGCCTTAGACCGCCGCCAATTGTAGAATACACGCGCTGGCCTTGTCAATCTGGAAATAACTTCTCTAAGGAAGTTGCAATTT
>DUEQ01000528.1 GCA_011192085.1 Caldilineae bacterium | reverse complement strand
TCACCGACGCCTTCATGTCTATTTTACCCGATAGCTTACCCCCCACGACCAAACTTTACTGGCAAGATCCTTATCGCACAGCCTTCACAGCTCGCGTCCTACATCGTCTCGAGGTGGACGGACGTCCGGGTGTGGTCCTCAATCGCACCTGTTTCTATCCTGCTGGCGGCGGCCAACCTCACGACATAGGCGCGTTGGCGGGCATCCCCGTGGTAGATGTGACCGGCGATGAAGCTGGGCGCATCATCCACTGGCTGCAAGCGCCTCTGCCCGACGAGCCAGACGAAGTCCATGGTGAGATCGACTGGCCCCGCCGCTTCGACTTCATGCAGCAGCACAGCGGCCAGCACCTCCTCTCCGCCGCCTTCCAGGACCGACTCTACCGTCCCACCATCGGCTTTCACCTCAGCGACAACAGCGTCACTATCGACCTGCCCGGTCCGCCTCCCGATGACGAGGCCGCGGCCCGCGTGCTGGACTTCGTCCAGGCTGCCATCGCCGAGGCCCGCCCCATCATCGCCCGGCTCCACCCGCTGGAGGAGGCCATTCGTCTACCCCTGCGCAAGCCCCCTCAGGTGGATGGGCCTGTGCGCGTGGTCGAGATCCAGGGCCTGGATTGGTCCGCCTGCGGAGGGACGCACCTGCGCAACACAGCGGAGATCGGGCATTTGGTCATCACCCGCATGGAGCGCCGCGGGGACCAGACCCGGGTGCACTTTCTGGCCGGCGGTCGCGCCGCCCGCGACCACCTGGAGCGCATCCGCATCACCCGCGAGCTCACCTCACGCCTCAGTACGAGCTTGGGCGACCTGCCAGCGGCCATCCAGCGTATGCAGGATCAGGTGAAGCAGAGCCAGAAAGCTGTGCGCCAGGCCCGGGAGCTGCTCACCCGGGCCGAGGCCCAGCGCCTCATCGCGGAAGCGCCCCATACCGGCGGCGTGGACGTGGTCTACCACATCCTCGAACAGGATGAGCTGTGGGATATGGAGAGCCTGATCAAAATGCTCATCTCCTTCCCCAGCGTGGTGGCTGTACTGGGCAGCGTGGAGGACGGTCGGGCCCGGTGGATCGCGGGCCGCAGCGAAAACGTGCCCATGAACATGCTGGACAACCTGGCCGAGCTCAAGGAAACCTTCGCTGGCGTCCAGGGTGGCGGCTCGCGTGACCTCATTCAGGGCGTCGCGCCCGATTTTGACACGCTGACCAAAGCCTTGCACCTGCTCCAAGCCTTCGCCTTCGACCTGCCCGACCTGATCTCCGAGGAATAGGACGGCTTTTCCGTCGTTGTAACCACCATAGAACACGTCATTTTGCTTTTAGCCATGTTCGAACTAGCGCCCGGCGTTTACGCGGAAACCAGCTTCTATAACAGCAACACTGGATTCATGATCACCTCCGAGGGGGTCATCTGCTTCGACACGCCCATGATCCCCAACGAGGCCAAAGCCTGGCGCCAGACCATCGACGAGACCAGCGGTGGCATGCCCATCCGCTACGTGATCATCACGGATCATCATCGCGGGCATTGCTTGGGCAGCCAGTGGCTCAGCGACCTCGTCATCTCCCATGAGCTGGCCTGGAAGCACATGCGCAACTACGGGGAGAATTTCAAGCAGCGCGTGCGCGACAGCTTCAAGAAATTCCCCGAGATCCGGGCCCAATTCAGCGATCTACGCATTGTCGTGCCCAAGATCACTTTCCAGGACCGGCTCACCATTGTGCGGGGCAACCGGGTGGTGCAGGTCATTCACGTCAAAGGACACACGCCCGCCACCAGCATCATCTGGTTGCCTAAGGAACGCGTTCTCTTCGCGGGCGACATCGTCTGGCTCGACCAGCATCCCTTCATGACCCAGGCCAACTCCGCGGAATGGCTAGAGGCCCTTCACCTAATCAAGAAACTGAATCCCAAATATATCGTCCCCGGCCACGGTCCCATCTGCAGCGTCAACGAGCTCGATTATCTCATCGAGTACCTCACCTTCCTGCGTCAGCGCACGAAAAACCTGTTCGACGCGGGCCTGACCAAGCAAGAAGTGGCCACGCTGCTCACGCCCGAGATGCGGCCCTGGTTCCCCATCCCCGCCAAACGCTCTTCCAAGATCGAATCGCAGATCCGGTCGGGCATCGGGCGGGTGTATGACGAGTTTCGTCGGGCGCGCGAGGCCGAACATGCCGCACTGGCCGCGTCTTAAACCGTGAACTGACTTTCGCCCCCTCGCCCTTCCTCAACCATGCCTCCCTCCATTCCCCGCGGCGTGGCCGACTATTTCGGCGGCCCCGCGTTACGCCGTCGTCAACTTGAAACCCTCCTGCGCGACCTAGCCCGGACCTGGGGCTATGGCGAGATTATCCCGCCCATTTTCGAATACGCGGCGACCTTTCTCACTGAGCTAGGCGCGCAAAGCGTTGAAACCCTTTATCGTTTCTTCGACCGGGACGGCCAAACCTTGGCCCTACGCCCCGATCTGACCGTGCCCGCGGCCCGCATCGTCGGCTCTAAGCTCTACGACCAGCCCCTGCCCCAGCGCTACTTCTACGCCGGACCCGTGTTTCGCTATGACGAGCCCCGCGCGGGGCGACAGCGGGAGTTCTGGCAGGCGGGCGTGGAGCTCATGGGCGCGGGGTCGCCCGACGCAGACGGGGAAGTCCTGGCCCTTGCTGCCCTGGCGCTGCAACGCGTGGGCCTGGACGCATTCCGGTTCAGCCTTGGGCATCTGGGCTACTTCCACGGACTGTTGGCTGAACTGGGCCTGGATGACGCCGCGGCGACGGCCTTGCAACAGGCCCTGGACCGTAAGAGCGCGGATGATGTACGGGGCCTGACCGACGCCTGGGGTTTGACCGGCCGGCCGCGGGACGCCGTGCTGGGGCTGTTGGATCTGTTCGGGCCCCAGGGCGACGGCGTCCTGGCCCGAGCCCGTTCCCTGGCTCTGAACAACGTCATGCGCGAGGCGGTGGACTGGCTGGTCGAGGTGGAGGGGCGGTTGGACCTGTACGGCGTCAAGGCGTTGTTCGATATCGACCTCGCGGATGTGCGGGCCATGAACTATTACACGGGCGTGACCTTCAAGGCCTACGCGCCTGGGATCGGCTTCTCCGTGGTCAATGGCGGGCGCTACGACAATCTGGTGGGCGAATTCGGCCCCGGCATGCCCGCGGTGGGCTGCGCCTTCTATCTCGATCGCATCCTCCTGGCCCAGACCCGGCGGCAGGGTCCGCCGCCTGATCCCGTCCCCGACCTGCTCATTCTGCCCTGCCCCTGCGGCGACCATGTGCGCCTGGCCCAGGAGGCGCGGGACGCGGGCCTGGTCGCGGCCATCGCGCTCGGGCCCGAAGACCTTGCCCGCTATCCCCGCCGCGTCCGCTGCCAGTGCGACAGCTCCCTCCTCCTTGAAACCCCGTCCGGATCCCACACCCTCCCTGTGACCGGCTGGCTTGAACGACTGTTTTGAGAATAACCATGCTCACCATCGCCCTTCCCAAAGGCCGCATGGCCGACGACGCGCTCACCTGGCTCGCCCGCGCGGGCTGGTCGCCCCCCGCGGCCGAGGACGCGCGCAAGCTTGTCATCCCTAGCGAGGACGGCTCCCTGGCCTATCTCATGGTCAAGCCCATGGATGTGCCCGTGTTCGTGGAGCAGGGCGCGGCCGATATGGGCATCGCGGGGCTGGACGCGGTGCGGGAGCGGGCCGCGGATGTGTACGAACCCATGCTCCTGCCCTTCGGGCATTGTCGTCTCTCGGTGGCCGCGCCAGCCGACCGCCCTGACCGTCCCCTGCGTCTGGAGATCAGCCCTCGCGTGGCCACGAAATACCCCCGTCTGGCCGAAGCCTACTTCCGCGGGCGGGGCATCTCCGCGGAATTCATCTACCTGAACGGCTCGGTGGAGCTAGGCCCCCTGGTGGACATGGCCGATCTCATCGTAGACATCATCCAGACAGGGAGCACCCTTCGGGCGAATAACCTGGTGGAGCTGCGAGAGATCATGTCCTCTCAGGGGGTGTTCATCGTGAACCGAGCCAGCTACCGCCTGCACGCGGCCCGCATCCAATCCCTGCTGCGGGCGCTGCGGGCCGTCCTGCCTTGAAGGCGACGCGCGTGGCTACTTAGTGGTTTTCGTTCATTCCCACCATTCGCAGATGCCCATGGCTTGACGCCAGGCCGCGATGGCCCGTTCCCGGGCGGGGACGTCCAGGGGAGCCAGGGGCATTCTGGGTTCTCCGGGCTGATACCCGCGATGCGCGAGGATGGCTTTGATGGCGGGGATGCCCATCGAGCCAATGCGGCCATGAAGCTCGGTGATGGCCCGTTGCAGCGCCGCGGCCCGCACCAAGTCCTTCTCCTGCACAGCGTTCCACAGCGAGACGAACATCTCGGGGACGATGTTGGCGAAGGCAGTGATGCTGCCCGCCGCGCCCATGATCAACGCGGGATAGGCCAGGTTGGGGCTGCCTGCAAACAGAGTGAAATCCCCCTCCTCCTGGGTGCGAATTTGCAACGCGACTCGCTTCAAATCCCCAGATGAATCCTTGATGCCCACGATGTTGGGATGCTGGGCCAGCTCCTCGATCAGGTCCACGGGCAGATCGTAGGCCGTGAACGCGGGGACGGTGTAGAGGAGGATGGGAATGGGACTCCGATCGGCCAGGGCGAGGAAATGGCGGCGTTGGGCGTCGACGTCCCCGCGGGTGTAGTAGACGGGCGTCACCACCAGCGCGGCGTCCGCGCCATCCTCCGCGGCCCATTCCAGATTGCGCAGGGTCTGGCGGGTGCTTTCGGCGCCGCATCCCGCCAACAGAAAATGCGTGTCGGGAATAGCCGCGCGGGCCGCGCGCAGCGCGTCCCGCCGCTCATCCTCATCTAGATACATGAACTCGCCCGTGCTGCCGAAGACGAGAAACCCATGCACGCCTGTCTTCAGCCAGCGGGCGATGTTCGCCTGCATGGCCTCGGCCGAGGCCCTTCCATCGACAAATGGCGTCACGCACGCCGGAACGATCCCTTGAAATCGCATGTTGCCTCCTGGGGTGGGTGCAGGCGTCGGCCTGCGCGTGAGATGTAAGTGAGATAACAGTGGAATGAAGCAAAGGATGGTATACTTGAGGTCGTTGACCTCCTCATCGCATTCAGCAAGGAGACATTGCCATGATCAACAGCAAAGGTCATCCCGATCGACACACTGAGGACGTGCCGGCGGGCAAAACAGTCGCTTTCTGCCGATGTTGGCAGTCGGAGAAGTTTCCCTACTGCGATGGCGCGCATCGCAAGGTGAATGCGGAAACGGGCGACCATGTCGGCCCAGTCGTGGTCAAAGCTGTAACTGCCTAGGAGTCCCTCCTTGAGGCGTTCCGAAGTCTCACCATCGCGCTTCAGGGCGCGATGGTGGGCTTGTTGGGGGGATGCTCTTCGTCGTTGGTTTCAGGCAGGGGCAGACGCAAGAGCCTGAGCGCGTCGTCCAGGCCCGGAATGTAGGGCGTGGCGCGAGTCTCGAAGTCGGCCAGCGACGCGTTGAGCTGCGCGCCGAACAAGATGATGACATTGGAAAGATAGAGATAGAGCATAAGGGCCATGACCGCGCCGATGGACCCATAAATGACGTTAAAATCCGCCAAACCTGATTGCAGATACCATGAAAACGCGTATCCCAGCAGCATCCACGCCAGCGCGGTGAGGATGGCGGAGATGAGGGCGGCGCGGGGGGGCGTGCGCTGGCCGGGAATATAGCGCATCATCAGGAAAAAAGCGCACGAAGCGATGAGAAAGATGGGGAGCCCGCTGGTCAGGATGCTCAGGGAGGATCGCCATTGGGGCGGGATGGGGAAGGCCTGGGCGATCTGCGTGGCGACGCTGGTGAGGAAAAGCAGCGCGAACAGCGCGAGCACGGCCAGAAAGATGATGAGCACGCCCACGCCTCGCATGACGAAGGTGCTGTGGGTGTATTCTCTGGAATGGATGAGATCGATGGCGGAGAGCAGGCCGCGCAGGAAACTGGTGGCGGACCACAGCAGCGTCAATAGAGCGATGATGCTGGTGATGGCCCTGGTGCGGATGACGTTTTGCAGTAGGTCGATGATCAGGTCCGTTCCCTGGGGCATGAGGCCGATGAGCGCATCGACGATTGCCTGTTGCTTGATCGGGTCTTGCAGTATCCAACCCGCGATGGTGGAGATGAGAATGGTGATGGGGAAGATGGAGAAGATGGCGTAATAGGTAAGCGCGGCGGAGCGCAAAAACAGCTCGTTCCGGATCATGCCGTAATAAAAACATCGAACGAACCGCACGCTTTTGGCCAGCACGATCACACCCTCAGCTCGTGCAGCGTTTGCAGAAAGCTGACCAGGTCCTCGCGGCTGAGCATGCCCACGATCTGGCCATCTTCCATCACCAGCAACTGGTTCACGCCCTCCCGGTCCATGGCCGAAAGTGCGGTCCACAAGTCATCCTCGGGCGAGATGGTGCGAGCTTCCCGTTGGGGAATCATCACCTCCGCGGCCGTAGTCAGGGCCCAACGGTCCTTGGGCGCTTTCCGAATCTGATGGATGGTGAGGATGCCCGCAGGCGCGCCATCCCGCTGCACCACATAGGCCCGCTTGCCCGAGCCCAGCAAATGCTCGTGGACCAGCACATCCAGCGGCGTGTCCGCAGGCAAAAGGTTCAGCTTCCTACTCATGGCCTGGGCCACCCGGTAACGCGAGAGCATGTCGCGGATTTTCTGTTGCTGCACCTGGGCCACAGCCGCGCTCTCCAAAAACCAGCCGATAAACGCCAGCCAGACGCCGTCATAATAATGACCCCGGAACATCATCACTAGCCCCAGGGCGATGAACCCATAGGCAATGAACCGCCCCACATTGGCCGCAACGAGAGTCGCCCATGAGGTGTCCTTACTCGCGCCCCACAGGATGGCCCGCAGCACCCGTCCCCCGTCCAGGGGAAAGCCGGGGATGAGATTGAAGGCGAATAGGGCGAGATTCACATACCCCAGATAGTTGAAGATGGCGTAAAGCTGCGATACCCCACCGGCGGCTGCGGCCAGGCCATAGAACAGAATCCCCAGCCCCAAACTCACCGCGGGCCCGGCGATGGCGATCCAGAACTCCGACCAGGCGCTTCGGGGCTCTTCCTGGATCTGAGCCACGCCGCCGAAGATAAAGAGGGTGATCTCCCGCACGGGGATGCGATAGTGTCTGGCCGCAGCCGCGTGGCCCAGTTCGTGCAGCAGCACGCTGGCGAACAGGAGTAGCGCGGCCGCGCCGCCGATGCCCCAATACTCCCACGCGGACCAGCCGGGAAACTGGCTGGGAAAGTAGCTCGCGCCCAGGCTCCAGGTCAGCAGGAAGACGATGAGGAACCAGGAGTAATCGAGGCTGATGGGGATTCCCGCGATGCGTCCGATACGCAGATGTTTTGAGCTCATGTTGACCTCATTCCACATGTTGGCGGATGGAAGCGAATTCCTCCCAATCCTCGGTGATGAATGCGATGAGAAGTTCGGTCAGGCCCGCAGGGGTTTCGAGCATGGGGCTGTGGCCCGCGCCGTGCAGCAGTTCGAGTTGGCCCGCGCCGGGGATGGCGAGCAAGGTCTGATACGCCTGTTGCTCCTCGATCATGATATCATCTTCTCCTCGGACCAGCATCACGGGCATGGTCAGGCCGCGGGTGCGGTCGCCCGCGCGCCAGGCGTCCAGCCCGCGGGCGATGGCGGGCAGCGCGAGGGGGGGCAGCGCGGCCACATCCCCGACCAGGGTCTCGAAGTCGACCTCCGTTTCATCCAGGTGGGGGGCGCTGGCTCGCAGGGCCTGTTCGATCATGCCCCGGTCGCCGGCCAGTTGCTCCAGCAGCGGATAGGCCTCCTCGGGGGTTTGGGCGTTGGCGAAGGGCACGGGCCCGATGAGGGTGAGGGTGACGGCGGTTTCAGGCGCGAGCAACGCGTATTCGATGGCGACGGGCGTGGCGGTGCTGTGGGCGATGAGATGCAAGCGCTTCAGGCCCAGGGCTTCGATGACTGCGATGAGGTCGCGCAGCCGCGCGGGCACGCTGAAGCGGGTGAGCTCCTCGCTGGGATCGGACGCGCCATAGCCCAGGGCGTCGTAGGCCACGCCGCGCCAGCCATGGGGCAGACGGCGCAATACGGGCTCCCACCAGCGGGAAGTGGCCAGGTTGCCGTGGAGGAAGAGGAGGATGGGGTCGGAGCCAGCTTGTTCTCGGTAGAAGAACTGGCCGCGTGGGGTGTCGATGTAGGGCATTGGATTCGATTCAGTGAAGTGATCAGTAAGCAGTAATTAGCCATCAGGCAATCACGGGCCATTGCTCGCCAATGCCAGTGAAAGGACGATGGACGGGTGATGATGAATTCGTCCTGGGACGCCCTGCTCTCAGTCGGATTCGTCATCCGGCGGAGCTAGGCTTCGGCGTTTGAGGAAGTCAAGAATGGTTTGCGCATAGCCATTCGCTATCTCCAAATGAAGCACATGTCCAACACCCTCAAAAACCGCCAAACGAACATCTGAAAGCAACGCAACAATCTCTTGACTGTGCGCCAAGGGGAAAAAGGGATCCTGATCGCCATGCATAACCAGAACCGGACACGTCACCTGCGACAACGCGTTGCGCTCACTCCAGGAGAAGAAAGCGGGATCAGTCCAGCGGTCGCGCCATCGCCGCACCACCTCCTCGGCCTGGTCGCCATGAGACCAGCGCATGGCTCGCCAAAAGCGGGGGTCCCGGCCCAGGTTCTTTTCGAAATCTTCGAACGCTGGGATGAGCGTCTCCGGCACATACCACATGTGGGGCGATTCCGCCGCCACCGCGTGGATGCGGTGGGGCTGCGCGGCCGCGGCCAGCAGCGCGATGGTCGCGCCGTCGCTATTGCCCGCCAGGATGACTTGGTCCAGGCCCAACGCGTCCATGAACGCGATCAGCTCATCTCGGCTGGCGTGCAGATAATCCAGGGGCCAGTCAGGTTGGGGCAAGGGGTCGGATCGCCCGAAACCGCGACGGTCATACGCGATGACACGGTAGCCGCCCGCGGTCAGCAGGGAGGCTACGCGCCGCCAATCGCGCGTCGAGCCGGTCGCGTTGTGAAGGAGGATGATGGTTGGGCCTTGGCCCTGCGTTTCGTAATAGAGCCGGGCCTTGCCGATGGCAGCGTAGGGCATGGGGAAGCGTCAATGGTCAGTATTCAGTATGACGGCTAGGCAAACTTGACGCCTTACGCATGGCGGACGTGGGAAATTCGGCCCACGTTATCGCCGAAATCCTCTCGCTCGCGATGCCAAAGCTGTTGTCAAAGCAGCATCTCCACGGCATTGGCTGCGGCCGCGGGTCCGCCCAGCCCTTGCATGATGGCTGCCAACCGCCGGGCGTTCTCCTGGAATTCCGGATCCCAGAGGATGTCGGCCAGGATGAGCGGCGCGTTCTCAATGGTGAAATCCCGGGGCCGAATGCCGTAGCCGACCCCGGCCTGGGTCACTCGCGCAGCCTGAGGATACTGATCCCCCGCGTGGGGGACAACCACCTGGGGGACGCCATGGACCAGCGCGGCGTGGGTGGTGGCCACGCCGCCATGATGGACTGCGCCCGCCAGGCAGGGGAATAACTTGTCATAAGAAATCCAGTCGCGGATGATGGCGGGGCCGGGCGGGGCCTGGCGCAGACTGGCGAGGATATGGGGCGTGCGTTGGCCCGTGACCAGGAGAGGTCGGGCCACAGAGAGCAGCGCGCTTTCGGCCGCGATGCGAAAGAAGTTCTCGTCGTTGGCGAAGGTGGAGCCCAGGGTGACCAGGAGGAGCGGACGGGCGTCGGGCGGCAGAGCAAGGGATTGGGGCGGGGCAGGCGCGCCCCCGCAGAAGTGAGTCTGCGGCTCGACGGCTTTCAGATCCGCGTACCATTCGCGGCAGAAGAAATCGAGATGGAGATGGGGAGAGCGAGGATGGCCCCGGTCCAGGTCCCAATAGCGCCCCTCCATGCCGGCCTGTTCCAGCAGGCGCTCGATGAAGGGGATGGCGGGATTAGGGAGGCGGCGGGGATTGGGCGCTTTGGGCGGTTGCGCGGGGCGGCCCACGACAACCAGGGGCAAGCCGCGACGTTCCGCCAGGATCGCGCCCGCGGCCGCGAAGGGTTCGGTCATGATCACATCGGGCCGGAACGCGTCCGCGACCTCCTCCAGCGCCTGCACCGCGGCCAGCACGCTCGCGGCGTCTAACCAGACGATGATCGCCCGTCGCATGCGCTCCATCTCCCTCTGTTGGGGCGAGAGATCGGGTCGGATGGGGGGGAGCGCGTGCCGCCACCCGGTGATGGACGTGGGTGTGAAAGCCACGCCCGCGGCCCGCACCTGAGCCTTCACCATGGGGCCTGAGACCCACATCACGTCATGACCGCGCCGCGTCAGCTCCCTCGCGGTCTTCAGATACCCGCCCCAGTCGAGGTGGCCGGGCAGGTCGATGGAGAAGGCGAGGACGCGCATTCGTCAGACCGTCCGGATGTCCTCGATTTCGACGCTGATGTCGGACAGCGCTTCCTCCACCTGGTTCTGATTCACGTCTTGCACCTTGATGGTGACCATCTCGCCCCGGCCCTGGGGATGGGGCAGGCTGACGAGGCTGACATAATACGCGCCCAGGTTCGAGAGCGCGTTGATCACGTCGGCCAGGATGCCCCGCATGTCGGGCAGGATGACGGTGATGCGCACGCCGTGCTTGCGCGCGCCCAGGGCCTCGATTCCCGCTTTGAACAGATCGCGCAGGGTGATGATCCCCACCAACGCCTCGCCATCTCGCACGGGCAAGGAGCTGATCTGATGGCGGATCATCAAGTCCGCGGCCTCTTCGATGGTCATATCGGGCGCGCCAGTGATGGGGTTTTTCACCATGCAATATTTCACCGGCCCCTGCCCCACCAGGCGATGCCAGTTCACCAGCCCGACCAGTTTGTCCCCCTCCATGACGGGCACGCGGTGGAAGTTGGAATGAGCCAGCAGGTTTTTCACTTCTTCGACCGTGGCGCTGCTCTGGACAGTCACCACATCGCGGGTCATGAAATCTTTGATAAGCATGGGGGCCTCCTTGTTATTGCTTCCATCCCATCTCGCGGAAGAGGTCCATGCCGAGATCGGGCCGATCGGTCATGATGCCGTCCGCACCCAACGCCAGCAGGCGACGCATCTCCTCCGGGTCGTTGATGGTCCAGAAATGGACCTGTTGATTGAGTTTGTGCGCATGCGCAATGAAGAACGCATCGTCGAACCGGGCCCGGCCTTTGTTGGTGGGGACCTGATAGGCGTCGGCGTGGGCGCGGTGGAATCGCCAGAGATGGAGCTTGCTGAGGATGAAGAAGGTGCGGGTTTCGCCCGGCCCCGCGGCCGTGGCCACGCGATGCTGTAATTTGCGGAAGTAGGTCAGGGGCTCATCATGGAAGCTGACCACGATGACCCGATCCTGCGCGGCGAACGCATCGATGATCTCCGCCAGACGCTCCGCGGCTCGCCGATCGTCATCTTTGATCTCGATGTTGATGCGGTGGTTAGGAAAAGTGGTCAGCACCTCGGCCAGGGTGGGAATGGTGACGCCCTGCCCGCGGTAGGGATGGGCCCCGTCGTCCGAGGTGAAGCGGTAGCCTGCATCCAGAGTCTGCAACTGGGCCACCGTCATCTCGCGCACCCGTCCCCTGCCATCGGTGGTTCGGTCCACCGTGGCGTCGTGGATGACCACGAGTTCATCGTCCGCGGTGAGATGGACATCCAGCTCCAGCACATCCACGCCCAGCTGGGCCGCGTGCTCGAAGGCCAGCAGGGTGTTCTCGGGCCAAAGACCGGCTCCGCCCCGATGAGCAAAGAGCAGGGGCGGGTCCGCCAACGCTGGCTGTTCGGGCCTGGGCCCCACGGTGATGAACCGATGCAGCGCGAAGATGAGGATGACGATGACGATGGTGGCGAGAAGGCGGAAGAGGATGTCGCGGCTCATGCCTTGCATTATACCATCTCCCGGACGCGGTCTGAAAAAGAAACGGGACGCCGTCTCTCAGCGTCCCGTTAACTGATGGACCATCTCGATGGGGGACTATCGACCCAGCATCGCACCCGCGCCCATCGCGCCGATTCCCAGAACCGCGCCCAGGAACATGAGAAGAAGCATGATCACCACCCAGGCGATCAGCGCTGTGAGAATGGCCTTGCTGGTGTCAAAATCCATGGCCTCGCGAATGGCGACAATCCCCGCAACCAGGGACCAGATGCCGCCCGCGAAGGCTGCAAGCCAGCCCACACAGGGGATGAACGCGAGGATGCTCAACACCTGCGGGCTGTAAGCGTAGCCAAAGGTGCGAAGCACCTCGCCCGGCTCCGCTTCGCCGCCAAACAGCTTGACGCCGATGAAGTAAGTGAGGTAGGACCACAGGTAATAGCCAACCACGACCATGACCAACCCGAAGATCGCGCCTATCAGACCGCCGATGACACCGTTGCTGAAGATGCCGCCGACGCCATTGCCCAGGGCGCTAGCAATGGCCGCGATGATCACGACCATCAGGGCTTCGCTGTTCTTACTCTCATCGTGCTCGACTTCGCTGAAGAAGTCCACGTCGAGCTTAGCCGCGCGGATCATGTTTTGAATGAGACTGTCGGTGTTCATTACGTTCCTCCT